>NZ_JBFUKO010000174.1:0-9108 GCF_056400805.1 Aminobacter sp. P4_H6_2 | reverse complement strand
GCATGGGATGGTGGCGAGATCGCGATTGGCCTCTTCCTCATCTTTCTGGTCGGCCGAACGCATCGGGCGCGGGCCGTGTTCAGCAATGACGAACGCGCTCGTCCCGGCCTGCTGATTTCGCTCTTTGCGGCGCTTGTCGGCGTCATCGTCGGCGGGGCGGTGGGCGCGGGTGTCGGGCTTGCGGCCGGCAGCGGCATTTCCGAGGCGACCGACATGAGCTGCTTTGAAGGCGCCTGCGGCTACTTCGTGGTGCTGGTCGGCCTTGCCGGCATGCTGGTCGGGGCGATCGGCGGCGGCATCTTCGCTGTCTGGCGCGTAAATCGCCGCAAGCCGAAGCCTGCAGTTTGAGCCATTTGCCTGTCAATTCGGCGTGTCCATGATTGCGCTGGCACGCCACCCATCCTATTTCTCGCTTTGAAACCGATATCCAGGACCGCTGATGATCCGCTTCGTGTTCCGTCTCGCCGCTGCGATCGCACTTTCGGTGGCCGTCATCATGGCGGTGCTCGATGCCACGCGCACTGTCGCGGTGTCGCGTCTGGTGATGACACCGCTCGACACCAGCTGGTCGACGGCCTCGCCGACTACGCTTGCCGCAACCGAGACATTTGTCAGCGACAAAGCGAGCCCAGCACTTTGGGACAGTGTCATCATGCCGGTGCTCAATTTGCCGGGCTTTGCGATCTTCGCGGCCCTTGCTTTTCTGCTTTACGCCATAGGCCACAGGCGGCGTCCGGGCCGCTTCACTGCCGAAGTGTGAGCGCCAGCGTCGACGCTGCGGCACGATACAGATTCGGTGAAACAAAAAAGGGAGCATGCGAGATGTTTTTCCTGAGCGACATGCTGAACAAAAAGCTCAAGATGCCAGCCCCCAGCGAAGCGCTGCCCGGCCGTGAGCGGCCGATCCCGACCGCTTCGAAACATTACGTGTCGAAGCGCCCGCTCAAGGGGCCGTACCCTGAAGGGTTCGAGACGGCGATGTTCGGCCTCGGCTGCTTCTGGGGTGCCGAGCGGCTGTTCTGGCAGACGCCGGGCGTATGGGTCACGGCTGTCGGCTATGCCGGCGGCCTCACGCCCAACCCGACTTACCAGGAGACCTGCACAGGGCTGACCGGCCATGCCGAGGTGGTGTTGGTGGTGTTCGACCCGAAAGAGGTTTCGTATGCCCAATTGCTGAAGATCTTTTGGGAGGCGCATGATCCGACGCAAGGCATGCGCCAGGGCAACGACGTCGGCACAACCTATCGTTCGGCGATCTACACGTTCTCGCAAGACCAGCAGGCGGAGGCGGTCGCCTCGCGCGATGCCTATCAGGCGGCCCTCAAGGGTGCCGGCCGCGAAAGGATCACCACCGAGATCGAACCAGCGCCCGAGTTCTATTTCGCCGAAGAAGACCACCAGCAATATCTGGCCAAGAATCCCTATGGCTATTGTGGCCTCAAGGGCACTGGCGTTGCTTGCGCAATCCCCCAGCAGGCCACCGTTTAGGCATTCGTTTCACGATCCATTTGCAACGCCTGTGCATTTTTCCAAAAGGTCAAGATTCCGCGTGAATTTTGTCTTGGACCGTGCAAGATATGCCGATGCGCGGGGGGAATTTAGACTCTGCCATGTGCTGTGCGCGAGCCCGAGGAACGGCTTGCGCGGCAATCGCAAGAAAAGACAACCGACAGGGTGTGGATCACATGAAACGTATCGTTCTCGGCCTTCTGGCGGCCACCGCCATGTGCCTTCCGGCGCTTGCAGCTGACGTTCAGCCAGCGCTGCTCTACGATCTCGGTGGCAAGTTCGACAAGTCGTTCAACGAAGCGTCCTTCAACGGCGCCGAGAAGTTCAAGGCGGAGACCGGCATTCCTTATGTCGAGTTCGAAGTCTCCAACGCCTCGCAGCGCGATCAGGCGCTGCGCCGCTTCGCCGAGGATGGCCGCAACCCGATCGTCATGGCCGGCTTCGCCTGGTCCGAAGCACTCGACAAGGTCGCGGTCGACTATCCGGACCTCAAGTTCGCCATCATCGACATGGTCGTCGAA
Source organism: Aminobacter sp. P4_H6_2 (assembly GCF_056400805.1). Taxonomy (NCBI): domain Bacteria; kingdom Pseudomonadati; phylum Pseudomonadota; class Alphaproteobacteria; order Hyphomicrobiales; family Phyllobacteriaceae; genus Aminobacter; species Aminobacter sp. P4_H6_2. The sequence continues at coordinate 7,078 of NZ_JBFUKO010000174.1, read as the reverse complement.
AAGCCCAATGTGAAGTCGATCGTGTTCAAGGAACATGAGGGCTCCTACCTTGTCGGCGTCATGGCCGCTCTCGCTTCCAAGTCCAAGAAGGTCGGCTTTGTCGGCGGCATGGACGTTCCGCTGATCCGCAAGTTCGGCTGCGGTTATGTCGGCGGTGCCAAGGCAGCCGGTGCGACCGAAGTCATCCAGAACATGACCGGCGACACCCCTGCCGCCTGGAACGACCCGACCAAGGGCGGCGAAATCACCAAGACCCAGATCTCGCAGGGCGCGGACGTCATCTACGCCGCGGCCGGCGGCACCGGTGTCGGCGTGCTCCAGGCTGCCGCCGATGGCGGCAAGCTCGGCATCGGCGTTGATTCCAACCAGAACGGCCTGCAGCCGGGCAAGGTGCTGACCTCGATGCTCAAGCGCGTCGATGTCGCCGTCTACAACGCCTTCATGGATGCCAAGAACGACAAGTTCGAAGGCGGCATCAACAATCTCGGCCTCAAGGAAGGTGGCGTCGACTACGCCATGGACGACAACAATAAGGCGCTCGTCACCGACGAGATGAAGGCTGCCGTCGAAAAGGCCAAGGCCGACATCATCGCCGGTACCGTCCAGGTGCACGACTACACCTCGGACGACAAGTGCCCCTATTGATCGGTTAGTCCGATCGAAATCCACGCCGCCGGGCATCGTCCGGCGGCGTGATCATTGTGGCCCTGTCTTTGGGACGGCAGTCGATGTTCACCGTGACCGGAATTGGCGGCTTCTTCTTTCGCGCCAAGGACCCCCAAGCGCTCGCTGCCTGGTACGAAAAGCACCTCGGCATCTCGGACATTGCGCGTGAGGTCTGGAAACAACAGGCGGGGCCGACGATCCTCGCGCCCTTCAGCCAGGACACCGAGTACTTCGGCCGCCCGGAGCAGCAATGGTTGATCAATCTGCGTGTCGATGACCTCGACGCTGCGATGTCGGACCTGAGGGCAGCCGGAATCGCGGTGGAGACGCGAGCGGAATGGGACTCGGAGGTCGGCCGGTTTTGTCGGATCCACGATCCCGAGGGCAATCCGATCGAACTGTGGCAGCCATCCGACGCGGCCGGTCCGGCTTGAACCTTGGCAGCGAAAGCTGGATTCACCAGTGGGGCGGCTTGGTCACCGGGGTGTCGGGCGCCGACTGCTCTTCGAGCGCGAGAAACCGCTCGGCAAGCGCGTCGAGCTTCTTTTGCATGCGGTCGATCACCTTCCACTGTTCGGCGATCTGGCCGGAAAGCTCCTCGATCGTATGCTCCTGTTCGGCGGCGCGGATTTCGAGCGTCGTCAGCCGGTCCTGGGGGGTTGTCATGGGCGATCCTCTTCGGTCCGGACTTTCGGGGCGTTTCGCGGGCGTATCCGCCAATTGTCGGGGGCCGTTGGCCGAGCCGATTGGCAGGGCAGTATGGGCGTGCTAGCTCTTTCGGCAAGCCATAACAAGAACATAAGAAACCTGAGGTGAACGGTCGCATGGCGGAAATGGCTATCGAACTGATCGGCATCAACAAGAGCTTTGGTGCGGTCCGCGCCAACCGCGACATCGCGCTCGAAATCCCGCGCGGCACGATCCACGGCATCATCGGCGAAAACGGCGCAGGCAAGTCGACGCTGATGTCGATCCTCTACGGCTTCTACCAGGCCGACAGCGGCGAAATCCGGGTCAACGGCAAGCCGACCGCAATCAAGACGCCGAACGATGCCATCGCCGCCGGCATCGGCATGGTCCATCAGCACTTCATGCTGGTCGAGAATTTCTCGGTTCTGGAAAACATTATCCTCGGTGCCGAGGGCGAGGCCCTGCTCAAGAAATCGATCGCCAAGGCGCGTTCGGAGCTTCGTCGCCTGGAGCAGGAATACGGTCTCGAGGTCGATCCCGATGCGCTCATCGAAGAGCTGCCTGTCGGCCTGCAGCAGCGCGTCGAAATCCTCAAGGCGCTTTATCGCGGCGCCGAGATCCTGATCCTTGACGAGCCGACCGGCGTGCTGACGCCGGCCGAGGCTGATCACTTGTTCCGCATCCTCAAGCAGCTCAAGGACCAGGGCAAGACGGTGGTGCTGATCACCCACAAGCTGCGCGAGATCATGGCGATCACCGACAATGTTTCGGTCATGCGCCAGGGCACGATGGTCGCGACGCGCAAGACCAGCGAGACAACTGTCGAGGAACTGGCCGAGCTGATGGTCGGCCGCCGCGTGCTGTTGCGCGTCGAAAAGGGCGAGGCAAATCCCGGCGACGTCAAGCTGATGGTCAAGAACTTGACGGTCAAGGATTCGCGCGGCGTCACCATGGTCGACAACGTGTCGCTCGACGTGCGCGCCGGCGAGATCGTCGGCATCGCCGGTGTCGCCGGCAATGGCCAGTCCGAACTGATGGAAGCCGTCTCCGGCATCCGCAAGGCGGTCTCCGGTACGGTCATGCTCGACGGCAAGCCGATCGACCTGACCGGCCAGGCCGACCCCGGCGAACTGCGCGACCGTGGCCTCGCTCACGTGCCCGAGGATCGGCATCACGTCGGTCTGGTCCTCTCCTTTGACGAAAGCGAGAACTCGATCCTCGGCTATCACGACAAGCCGCAATATCTGAAAGGCCCGTTCCTCAATCTCGACGCGATCCAGAAGGACGCGCAGCAAAAGATCGAGAAATACGATATCCGCCCGGCCAATCCCCGGCTCAAGACGGCCAATTTTTCCGGCGGCAACCAGCAGAAGATTGTGCTCGCCCGCGAAATCGAGCAGGACCCCGGCGTGCTGATCGTCGGCCAGCCGACCCGCGGCGTCGACGTCGGCGCCATCGAATTCATCCACAAGCGCCTGATCGCCATGCGCGACCAGGGCAAGGCCGTGCTCTTGATCTCGGTCGAGCTCGACGAGATCCGCTCGCTGTCCGACCGCATCCTGGTGATGTTCGCCGGCCGCATCGTCGGCGAGCGCGGGCCAGAAACCAGCGAAGGCGAGCTTGGTCTGCTGATGGCCGGCGTCGAGCACAAGGAAGCCGCCGAATGAGTGTGCCCTACGCAAAACTGCCGGCCTGGGCCGACTACGGGCTCATTCCCCTCATCAACCTGCTGGTCGCCTTTGCGGTGGCGGGCCTCGTCGTGCTGCTCGTCGGCGAAAACCCGCTGCGCGCCGCCGTCATCCTCGTCGAGGGCGCTTTCGGCAGCGGGCAGGGCATCGCCTACACGCTGTACTACGCCACCAACTTCATCTTCACCGGCCTTGCCGTGGCTGTCGCCTTCCATTGCGGCCTGTTCAACATTGGCGGCGAGGGTCAGGCCTACATCGCCGGCCTTGGCATCGCCATCGTCGCCTTGTCTTTCGACAGCACACTGCCCTGGTGGCTGGTGTTTCCGCTGGCGATCGTGGCCTCGGCGCTGTTTGGCGGCCTGTGGGCGCTGATCCCGGCCTATCTCCAGGCCAAGCGCGGCTCGCATATCGTCATCACCACCATCATGTTCAACTTCATCGCTGCCAGCGTGATGGTCTACATGCTGGTCAACGTGCTGAAGCCGCTGGGCTCGATGGCACCGCAGACGCGCCAGTTCCTCGAAGGGGGCCAATTGCCCAAGCTCGGCTGGCTTTTGGCCGAATTCGGCCTCAAGGTCAGGCCATCGGCGCCGCTCAACATCTCGTTCCTGCTCGCCCTGGTAATGGCCTTCCTTGTCTGGGTGCTGATCTGGCGCACCAAGCTCGGCTACGAGATTCGCACCTATGGCTTCAGCTCAAAGGCCGCGCGTTACGCTGGCATCTCGGAAACGCGCATCATCATCGTCACCATGGTCATCTCAGGCGCGCTCGCCGGCATGATGGCGCTCAACCCGATCATGGGCGACCAGCACAACGTGCCGCTGGATTTCGTCTCCGGCGCCGGTTTCGTCGGCATCGCTGTAGCTCTGATGGGCCGTTCGCATCCGGCCGGCATCGTGCCGGCGGCGATCCTGTTTGGCATGCTCTATCAGGGTGGCGCTGAACTCGCCTTCGAGATGCCCAACATCTCCCGCGACATGATCGTCATCATCCAAGGCCTGGTCATCCTGTTCGCCGGTGCGCTGGAGAACATGTTCCGCCCGACCATCCAGGGCATTTTCGCGAGCTTCAGTCCGCGATCGGTCGGAATTTCGGCGACCAAAGGGGAGCGTGCCTGAAATGGAATTCGTTGACGCGCTCATCAACATCCTGAATTCGACCATCCGCGTTTCGGTGCCGCTGCTGCTCGCTTGCCTCGCCGGCCTCTATTCCGAACGCGCCGGCGTCTTTGACATCGGGCTTGAAGGCAAGATGCTGGCCGGCGCCTTTGCCGGGGCTGCTGCGGCTGCGGTCTTTGCTTCGGCGTGGATCGGCCTGCTCGTTGCGGTTCTTGTATCGATCGGCATGGCGCTGGTTCACGGCTTTGCCTCGATCACCCACCGCGGCAACCAGATCGTCTCGGGCGTGGCGATCAACTTCATCGCCGCCGGCTCGACCATCATCCTTGGCCAGGCCTGGTTCCAGCAGGGCGGACGCACGCCGTCGCTGCCACCGGAGGCTCGCTTCGGCGCCATCAATCTGCCCGGCGCCGATGCGTTGCGCGATGTGCCTGTCATCGGCCAGCTCTATTCCGGCCTGCTGTCGGGCCATTCGCTGTTGACCTATGTCGCCTTCCTCGCCGTGCCCTTCACCTGGTGGGTGCTGTTTCGCACGCGCTTTGGCCTGCGCCTGCGCGCCGTCGGCGAAAACCCGGCAGCTGTCGATACCGCCGGCATCTCGGTCGCCTGGCTGCGCTATCGCGCCGTCATCTGCACCGGTATCCTGACCGGCCTTGCCGGTTCCTACATGGCGCTCGCCCAGAATGCCGGCTTCGTCAAGGACATGACCGCCGGGCGTGGCTACATCGCGCTGGCCGCACTGATCTTCGCCAAGTGGAAGCCGGTGCCGGCAATGTTTGCCTGCCTTTTGTTCGGCTTCCTCGACGCGCTGTCGATCCGCCTGCAGGGCACGCCGCTGCCGCTCATCGGCAAGGTGCCGGTGCAGCTGATGCAGGCATTGCCCTACATCCTCACCGTCATCCTGCTCGCCGGCTTCATCGGCAAGGCCATTCCGCCGCGTGCCGGTGGCGTGCCTTATGTGAAGGAGCGCTGATTTTGTCACACGACCTATTCCTTGCCGCCCGCACCGCCATGGCCAAGGCCTACGCGCCCTATTCGAAATTTCCKGTCGGCGCGGCGCTGCGCACCGAAGACGGCCGGGTCTTTGCCGGCGCCAATATCGAGGTCGCGTCTTATCCGGAAGGCTGGTGTGCCGAGACCACGGCACTCGGGCACTACATCATGGCTGGCGGTGGCAAGATCACTGAAATTGCCGTGGTCGCCGAACGCATGGCCCGCATCACGCCCTGTGGCGGCTGCCGCCAGCGTCTCGCCGAGTTCGCCAACGCAGACACCAAGCTCTATCTCTGCGACGACGCGGGTATCGTTGAAACGGTGACCATGGGCCAGATGCTGCCTTATGGCTTTGAAGGCGAGATGCTCAAATGAAGGAAGCCGTTGACCGCCTCGTCGAGCAGCTTGACGGGCTCACACCCGCCACCGCCATGGTGCTGGGCTCCGGTCTCGGCGGCCTCGTCGACGAAGTCGAAGACGCCATTCGCATTCCTTATGCCGCCTTGCCCGGTTTCCCCAGAAGCGGTGTCACCGGCCATGCCGGCGAGCTTGTGGCCGGCATCTTCGGTGGCCAGCCGGTGATCATGATGGCCGGCCGCGCCCACTACTACGAGCAGGGCGATGCGTCGGCCATGCGCCCCGCACTCGAGACGCTGGCCGGTATCGGAGTCACTCAACTGGTGCTGACCAATGCCGCCGGCTCCGTCGATCCCGAGATGTTGCCCGGCTCGGTCATGCTGATCGAGGACCACATCAATTTCTCCGGGACCAATCCCCTGTTCGGCGAGCCGACCGACCGCCGTTTCGTCGGCCTGACCGAGGCTTATGACGCCCGACTGCGCAAATCGTTCGAGGCGGCGGCAGCCGCCGCCGGCATCGAGTTGCACAAGGGCGTCTACATGTGGTTCTCGGGCCCTTCCTTCGAGACCCCGGCCGAGATCCGCATGGCGCGCATGTTCGGTGCCAATGCGGTTGGCATGTCGACGGTGCCCGAAGCGATCATCGCGCGGTTTCTCGGCCTCAAGGTGCTCGCCTGCTCGGTCATCACCAACCTTGCCGCCGGCATGACGGGAGCTGAGCTTTCGCACCGCGAGACCAAAGACATGGCGCCCATCGGCGGCGGACGCCTGGCCACGGTGCTGCGCAAGATGTTCGAGAAGGGCATGCATGATGAGTGAGGCAAAGGCGGGACATAGGGCGAGCGCCCTCTAGATGCTCCCCCAGGAAATCATCCGCCGCAAGCGCGACGGCAAGCCGCTCGGCTCCGAGGAAATCGCCGCTTTCGTCAAGGGCATCACCAAGGGCACGGTTTCCGAAGGCCAGATCGCTGCCTTCGGCATGGCGATCTTCTTCAACGGCATGAAGCGCAACGAAGCAGTGGCACTGACCCTTGCCATGCGCGATTCAGGCGACGTGCTCGACTGGTCGGATCTGCCTGGGCCGGTTACCGACAAACATTCCACCGGTGGCGTCGGCGATAACGTCTCGTTGATGCTTGCACCCATCGTTGCCGCTTGCGGCGCCTACGTGCCGATGATTTCAGGGCGCGGCCTTGGCCACACTGGCGGTACGCTCGACAAGATGGATTCGATCCCGGGTTATGCCAGCCAGCCCGATCTTGCGCTGTTCAGGCGCACCGTGCGCGAGACGGGCTGCGCCATCATCGGCCAGACCGCCGACCTGGCACCCGCCGATAAACGTTTCTATGGTGTCCGCGACGTCACCGCGACCGTCGAGTCCGTGCCGCTGATCACCGCCTCCATCCTGTCCAAGAAGCTCGCCGCCGGGCTCCAGTCACTGGTGCTCGATGTCAAGATCGGCAACGGCGCCTTCATGGAAAGCGCGCGCGACGCTTCGGCCCTCGCCACCAGCCTGGTCGAGGTCGCCAATGGTGCTGGTCTCAAGACCACCGCCCTCATCACA
>NZ_JBFUKO010000173.1:0-9131 GCF_056400805.1 Aminobacter sp. P4_H6_2 | reverse complement strand
CGCCAGTTTTCCGTGGAAGCGGAGTTGGCGGCGATGGTCGCGTTCGAGCGCGCCCTTGCCGAGGTGGAAGCGGCCGAAGGCGTGATCGGCAGCGATGCCGCTGAGGCCATCGTTTCGGCGCTGGCTTCGTTTGTTCCTGACGTGGCAGCGCTCAAGCAAGCCGTTGCTCGCGATGGCGTCGTCGTGCCCGAACTTGTGCGCCAGCTGCGTGCGGCAATTGGCAAGCCGCATGGCGACAAGCTGCATTTCGGCGCCACGAGCCAGGATGTCATCGACACGGCACTGGTGCTGCGCCTGAAGGTGATTGCCGACCGGTTCGACGCTCAGCTCGCAGGTGTCATCTCCAAGCTAACCGCACTCGAACAGCGTTTCGGCACCAATCCCCTGATGGGCCGCACGCGCATGCAGGCGGCGATCGAAATCACTGCCGCCGACCGGATCAGCGCCTGGCGCGAACCGCTCGAACGCCATCGCGCTCGCCTCGCTACGATCCGCCCCGAGCTTTTGGTGGTCCAGTTTGGCGGTGCAGCCGGCACGCTGGAAAAGCTTGGGCCCAAGGCGGTCGCCGTGCGCGAGGCGCTGGCGCAAAAGCTCGGGCTTGGCGACGCCCCGCAATGGCACAGCCAGCGCGACCGGCTCGCCGATTTCGCAAGCCTGTTGTCGTTGATCACTGGCAGCCTCGGCAAGTTCGGCCAGGATGTCGCGCTGATGGCGCAGTCCGGCGACGAGATTGCGCTCAGCGGCGGCGGCGGCTCATCGGCCATGCCGCATAAGCAAAACCCGGTCGCAGCCGAAGTGCTGGTCACGCTCGCACGTTTCAATGCGACGCAGCTTTCGGGCATGCATCACGCTCTGGTGCATGAACAGGAACGCTCGGGCTCGGCCTGGACGCTGGAATGGCTGCTCCTGCCGCAGATGGCGGTGGCGACGGCGGCATCTCTGAGGCTTGCCGACACGCTCGCCGGACAGATCGAATCGATGGGCGCCAAGGCGGGCACCTAGCCCGAGGCGCAGGCAACCAAGCGCCCCGCCGATAGCTGGCCGAAACGGTCACGCAACGGATGGGCAGCGAGGCAAGAAGGACAACAAATGCGCACGCAAGTAGTCATCATCGGCTCCGGCCCTTCGGGTCTTCTGCTCGGGCAACTGCTCGCCAACAGCGGCATCGACAACGTCATCCTCGAGCGCGTCGACCGCGACTACGTGCTCGGTCGCGTCCGCGCCGGCGTATTGGAGCAGGGCATGGTCGATCTGCTCGACGAGGCGGGTGCCGGCGCGCGCATGCATGACGAGGGCTTGCCGCATGACGGCATCTCGCTTGCCTTCGACAGCCGTCTTCACCGCATCGATCTAGCGGCCCTCACCGGCGGCAAGCGTGTCATGGTCTATGGCCAGACCGAGGTGACGCACGACCTGATGGACAAGCGCCAGGCTGAAGGCCTGACCACCATCTATGATGCCAAGAACGTTACGCCGCAGGGTTTCGACACCGACGCGCCCTTCGTCACATACGAGAAGGATGGCGTCACCCATCGCATCGATTGCGACTTCATCGCCGGATGCGATGGCTTCCATGGCATCAGCCGCAAGTCGGTTCCCGAGGGCGCGATCAAGACCTATGAGCGCGCCTATCCGTTCGGCTGGCTCGGCATCCTGGCCGAGGTGCCGCCGGCCGATCACGAGCTGATCTACGCCAATCATCCCAGGGGGTTCGCGCTGTGCTCGATGCGCTCGACCCACCGCAGCCGCTACTATGTCCAGTGCCCGCTCGACGACAAGGTCGAGGACTGGAGCGACGACCGCTTCTGGGACGAGTTGCGCCTCCGCCTGCCACCGGAGGTCGCAGAACGCGTCGTCACTGGCCCGTCCTTCGAAAAGTCGATCGCGCCGCTGCGCTCCTTCGTCGCCGAGCCGATGCGCTTCGGCCGCATGTTCCTCGTCGGCGACGCTGCCCACATCGTCCCGCCCACCGGCGCCAAGGGCCTCAATCTCGCCGCCAGCGACGTGCGCTACCTCTATGATGGCCTGCGCGAGTTCTACCAGGACAAGTCGAGCGCCGGCATCGACGTCTACTCGGCGCGGGCCCTGTCGCGCGTCTGGAAGGCGGTGCGTTTCTCCTGGTGGATGACCACCATGCTGCACCGCTTTCCCGACACCGACGATTTCGGCCAGCGCATCCAGGAGGCCGAGTTGGACTATCTCGTACATTCGCAAGCGGCATCTGCCTCGCTCGCCGAAAACTACGTTGGTTTGCCCTACTGATGTACTGAGGAAACAAGCAGATCACATATCCGTCAGGTYATAGGATGTGCGTTTCTTTTCATTTTACATTACCGTTTCGAGCATGACACTTGGCACGATACGGAGAAACCGAGACTGGCGCGCCCGACAGTGCCGGCTCGACCACATGGAGGAAAAATTGAAGAAGTCTGTTTTGGCCGCTTTGGCGGTTTTGGCGCTTTCCAGCGCTGCCTTTGCCGACACCATCAAGGTTGGCGTCGTTGGTCCTTTCTCCGGCCCGTTCGCTATCCAGGGCAAGAATTTCAAGGCCGGCATCGACGCCTGGATGGCGCTGAACGGCACGAAGGTTGGCGACAACGACATCGAGATCGTCTACCGCGACCTGCCGGCCGCCGATCCGGCGCAGTCCAAGGCGCTGGCCCAGGAACTGGTCGTCAAGGAAGGCGTGCAGTATCTCGCCGGCTTCTACTTCACCCCTGACGCCATGGCTGTGACCCCGCTGCTCGAGCAGGCCAATGTGCCGCTGGTCGTCATGAACGCCGCCACTTCGGCGATCGTCACCAAGAGCCCGCTGATCGTGCGCACCTCCTTCACCACCTGGCAGACCTCGGCGCCAATGGCCAAGGTCGCCAAGGAGCGCGGCGTCAAGAAGGTCATCACCGTGGTCTCCGACTACGGCCCGGGCGTCGATTCCGAAAACGCCTTCAAGACCACCTTCACCGCCGAAGGCGGCGAGGTCGTCGATTCCATCCGCTTGCCGCTGTCGACCAACGACTTCAGCCCGATCATGCAGCGCGTGAAGGATTCCGGCGCCGATGCCGTGTTCGCCTTCCTGCCGTCGGGCCCGACCACACTCGGCTTCGTCAAGGCCTACAACGAAAACGGCCTGGCAAAGGCCGGCATCCAGTTCCTGGCACCCGGCGACCTGACCCAGGAGTCCGACCTGCCGGCACTCGGCCAGGCGGCCGAAGGCCTGCTGACGACCTTCCACTACGCCGTCTCGCATGACTCGGCCGAAAACAAGAAGTTCGTCGAGGCGGCCCACAAGGCGATCGGCAACCCGGCCGAACTGTCCTTCCCTTCGGTCGGCGCCTATGACGGCATGCACGTCATCTACAAGATGATCGAGGCGACCGGCGGCAAGCAGGACGCCCAGAAGGCGGTCGACGCCGTCAAGGGCCTTGCCTGGGAAAGCCCGCGCGGTCCGGTTTCCATCGATCCCGAGACCCGTCACATGACGCAGAACATCTATCTGCGCGAGGTCGCCAAGGCCGCTGACGGCACCTACTACAACAAGGAAATCGCGACCTTCGAAAAGCAGGGCGACCCCGGCCTTGCGGCTGCGAAGTAACAGCGTTACGCCAACGACAGAGCCCGGACGCCACCTTGGCTTCCGGGCTGCTGCTGGATAAAACGATGCAAACCGTTTTCAGTGTTGGGATCGACGCCCTTGCCTATGGCATGGTGCTGTTCGTCATCTCGATTGGACTTTCGGTGACCATGGGCTTGATGCGCGTGGTCAACCTCGCCCATGGCGCATTCGCCATGATCGGCGGCTATATCGCCTCTTATGCCACCCAAACGCTCGGCTTCGGCTATGGCGTGGCGATCCTTGTCGCGGTGGTCGGCACCATCATCATCGCCATACCTGTGGAGCGGTTCCTCTATCGCCGCATCTATGGCGCGCCTGAACTCACCCAGGTGCTGATGACCATCGGCATCACCTTTTGCGTCATCGGCATCGCCAACTATGTCTTCGGCCCGACGCTGAAGACAATTCCTTTGCCTGAGACGCTGCGCGGACCGGTCGATCTCGGTTTCCGCTCGATTGCCGCCCACAAGCTGTTCGCCATCGCATGCGGCGTGGCTGTTGCGGGTGCCCTGTGGTTCCTGATCGAAAAGACCTCCTTCGGCGTCAAGCTGCGCGCCTCGGTCGACAATGCCGCCATGGCCGCATCGCTGGGCGTGCGCACCAAGATCGTCTACGCGGTCAGCTTCGCAGTCGCTGTCGGCCTTGCCGCTTTCGGAGGGATCGTCGGTGCCGAGCTTCTGCCGATCGAGCCCTATTACGCGCTGCGCTACATGGTCACTTTCCTGGTCGTCGTTTCGGTTGGCGGTGCTGGCTCCATCCCCGGCGCGCTGCTTGCCTGCTTGCTGCTTGGCGCCATCGACACCACCGGCCGCTATCTTTTGCCGGAATATGGCGAGTTCTTCTTTTATCTCGCCGTCATCGCGATCGTCTGCGTCTTCCCGCGCGGCCTGTTGGGCAGGAGCAAGTAGATGGCTGCCATCGAAAACACCGCCACTGCCAAGGATGCCGCCGCGCGCCCGAACTGGCTCGTGCGCGACCTCATCGGCCTGGCCGTGATCCTGGCCGTGGCCGCCATCGGCTACTTCCTGTTTCCCAACAATCTGGCGCTGCTGACGCGCATCCTCGGCGTTGCCCTGCTGGTTCTGTCGATCGATCTCGTCACCGGCTTCTGCGGCGTCGCCACGCTTGGTCATGCCGCCCTGTTCGGCGCCGGCGCCTATGCCTCGGGCATTGCCGCCGTGCACTTCGGCATCACTGATCCGCTTTTGATGGTCGTCGTTGGCGCCATCGGTGGCGCGCTCGCCGGAATCGTCTCCGGTGCGGTCATCCTGCGTGGCCATGGGCTGGCGCAACTGGTGCTGTCGATCGCCGTCGTCCACCTGTTCCACGAGGCCGCCAACAAGGCCTCGGCCTATACCGGCGGCAGCGATGGCTTGTCCGGTATCTCGCCTGATCCGATCTTCGGCATGTTCGCCTTCGATCTCTGGGGCCGAACGGCCTATGGTTTCGCCGTCGCACTGGTGGTCATCGCTTTCATCGTGCTGCGCCTGATCACCCGCTCGCCTTTCGGCATGCTGTGCCGCGGTATCAAGGAAGACCCGATCCGCATTCGCGCCATGGGCGCATCGGTGCAGGGCACGCTGCTCAAGATGTATGTCATCTCGGGTGCGGTCGCCGGCGTCGGCGGCGCGCTCAACGCCATCTCCACCCAGGTCGTCGGTCTCGACTCGCTAAGCTTCACGCTGTCGGCCGAGGCGCTGGTCATGCTGGTGCTCGGCGGCACGGGGTCGCTCTACGGCGCGCTCATCGGCACCGTCAGCTTCATGTGGTTCGAGGACTTCGTCTCGGCGGCCAACCCGTTCCACTGGCTTACCATCGTCGGTGCCCTGCTGATCGCTGTCGTGCTGTTTGCGCCGCGCGGCCTCTACGGCACGGCACTCACGCTGCTCGATCGTTTCAAGGGTGCTGCCAAATGAGCCCCGTCTTCCAGGTCGAAAACCTGAAAAAATCCTTCGGCGGCCTCGCTGTCACGCAGGACGTCTCGATCACCATGAACCCCGGCGACCGCGTGGCGCTGATCGGCCCCAACGGTGCGGGCAAGACCACCTTCGTCAATCTGGTCACCGGCCATCTCGAACCTGATTCCGGCAAGGTCATGCTTGGCGGTAACGATGTCACGGTAGTTGGGCCGACACTGCGCGTCCGCCAGGGCCTCGTCCGCTCGTTCCAGGTCACGCGCCTGTTCCCCGACATGACGCCGGAAGAACACCTGGCACTGGGCGTCATGCAGCGCACTGGCCGCACTGGCCGCATCTTCGGCCATTTCCACTCGATGCCAGATGTCATGGCCGAGGTTGCCGAGCTGTTGCGCACGCTTGGTCTCGATCACATCGCCACCCGAAGGGTCAGCGAGATCGCCTATGGCCAGCAGCGCCTGCTGGAGATTGCGCTGGCGCTGGCGCTCAAGCCCAAGGTGCTGTTGCTCGACGAGCCGGCGGCAGGCGTTCCGCAAAGCGACACGCCGCGCATCGAGGCTGCCCTTGCCGGCCTGCCATCCGACCTTGCCGTGCTGATGATCGAGCACGACATGGATCTCGTTTTCCGCTTCGCCAAGCGTGTCATCGTCCTCGCCGCCGGCGCCATCATCTTCGACGGCTCGCCCGGGGATGTCACCAAGGATGCGCGTGTGCGCGAAGCCTATCTCGGAAGCTACGCCAATGACCGCAGCGCCGCTTGAAGTCAAAGACCTGAGCGCCGGCTACGGCCCGACGCGCGTGCTGGAGGACATCAGCTTCTCCGTGGCTGCCGGTTCGCGCCTTGCCGTGCTCGGCCGCAACGGCATGGGCAAGACGACGCTGCTCGCTACCATCGCCGGCCAGACCAAGCGCTATGGCGGCTCGATCCGCCTCGGCGGCACGGACATGAGCAGCCAGGAAAGCGCGGCGCGCGCCCGCAGCGGCCTCGGCTACGTGCCGCAGGCGCGCTGCATCTTTCCCTCGCTTACCGTCGAGGAAAACCTCTTCGTCGGGCTCAAGGGCCGCGACCGCTCGGCGATCGAAGAAGCCTATGACATGTTCCCGCGCCTCAAGGAGCGCCGCAAGAACCTCGGCTCCCAGCTTTCCGGCGGCGAGCAGCAGATGCTGTCGACCGCGCGCAGCATCCTCGGCAAGCCGAGCGTGCTGTTGCTCGACGAGCCGCTGGAAGGCCTGGCCCCGGTCATTTGCGAAGAGCTGATGGTGGTGTTTTCGAAGCTCGCCTCGGGCGGCGAAATGACGGTCGTTCTGGTCGAGCAGCGCATCCAGAGCGCGCTCGATTTCGCCGACCACGCCATCATCCTCGAGCGGGGCCGGATTGCCTGGTCGGGTACGCCCGTCGAGCTTGCCGCGCAGCCGGAAATTGTCGAGCGCCTGCTCGGCGTCGGGGGCCTGCACTGACCCATGCGGACGGGCCTATGCGGCCGGCACCACTGCGGGTTCTTGGTCCGGTGCGTTTTCCGTTGGTTCTTTTAGCCTGAACCAGGCGACATAGAGTGCTGGCAAAAACAGCAGCGTGATCGCCGTTCCCGCCAGGATGCCGCCCATCATCGCATAGGCCATCGGCGCCCAGAAAACCTCGCGCGCGATCGGGATCAGCGCCAAGCTGGCTGCGGCCGCCGTCAGCGCGATCGGCCGCATGCGGTGCTCCGATGCCTCGATCATCGCGTGCCACCGGTCGGTGCCCGTCGCGATCAGTTCCTCGATCTGCACGATCAGGATCACCGAATTGCGGATCAGGATGCCAATAAGGGCCAACACGCCCAGCACTGCCACGAAACCCAGGGGCTGCCCGGTCGGCAGCAGCGCCGCCACCACGCCGATGAGGCCGAGCGGTGCAACGGCCACGACCAGGAACAGCCGCTGGAAGCTTTGCAGCTGGATCATCAAGACGGTCGCCATGACAAACAGCATCAACGGAACAACGGCAATGATTGGCCCCTGGCTTTTGGCGCTTTCTTCAACCGTGCCGCCGGTGGCAACCGCATAGTTTGGAGGTAGCTTGGCGATGAATGCGTCGACCGTCGGTTTCAGTTCGGCAACGACGGTGTCGGGCAGCGTGTTGCCGACCAGCCCGGCTTTGACCGTGATCGTCGGCATGCGGCTGCGCCGCCAGACGGTCGGCTGTTCGATCTCGTAGTGGACGTCGGCGACGGTGGCGAGCGGGATCGCCTCGCCGTTTCCGGTCGGGATCTGCAGGTTGCGCAACGTCTCGATCGAGCCGCGCTCGGCCTCTTCGGCGCGCACCACGACATTGATCAGATAGGTTGCGTCGCGCACTTGAGTGATGGCCACACCACCGACAACGCTGTTCATCGCGCTGGCGATGTCCTGCGACGTGATGCCGAGCTGGCGCGCCTTGTCCTGCAGGACGTCGACTTTCAGCACGCGTGACGGCTCGTTCCAGTCGAAGCTCGGCGCCTGCAGCTTCGGATTGGTCGAGATCTGGGTGGCGAATTGCTGCGACAGCGTGCGTACCATCTGAATGTCGGGGCCGCTGACGCGATACTGCACCGGCCGTCCAACAGGCGGACCAAGCTCCAGGGTCTTCACGAAGGCATCAGTGCCGACAAATTGTTCGCGCAGGATCTTTTCGATCGCCGGCTGCACCCGGTGCCGCGCTTCGAGATCCTTTGTGACGATGACGGTCTGGCCGAAATAGGGATTGGCCGGCTGTACGTCATAGGCCAGCACGAAACGCACCGCTCCCTGGCCGATGTAGGAACTCCAGTGATCGACGTCGGCATTGCCCTTGAGCGCCATCTGTTCGAAGCGCTCCATCTGGGCGCGTGTCTCGGCGATCGAGCTGTTTTGCGGCAGGTTCCAGTCGACGATCAGTTCCGGACGATCCGACGGCGGGAAGAACTGCTGCTGCACGAATGTCAGCCCGAACACCGACACGGCAAACACCGCGATTGTGGCGAAGATGGTGATCCAGTGGCGGCGCACAGCCAGATGCAGGAGGTGCGAGAAGCCGGCAGCGACGCGCCCTGGCTTCTCGCTGTGTTTTTTCATCGTCGCCGGCAACAGCGTGACGCCGAGCAGCGGCGCAAACAACACCGCAACGATCCACGACAGCAGCAGCGCCGCGGCGATCACCACAAACAGCGTATAGGTGTATTCGCCGGCCTGGCTGGTGTTGAGCCCGATGGGGATGAAGCCCGCCACCGTGACCAGCGTGCCGGTCAGCATCGGAAAGGCGGTCGAGGTGTAGACATAGGTCGCGGCTTTTCGCAGTGAATCGCCGACCTCCAGCCGCGCCACCATCATCTCGACCGCGATCATGGCGTCATCGACCAAAAGCCCGAGCGCGATGATCAGGGCGCCGAGCGACATGCGCTGCAGCGAAATGCCCATATAGGCCATGACCAGGAAGGTGATCGCCAGCACCAGAGGGATCGACAKCGCGACAACGAAACCGGCACGCATGCCGAGGCTGACGAAGGAGACGGCGAGCACGATCGCCACCGCCTCGAAAAGCGCGCGGGTGAAGCCCGAAACCGCTTCCTCGACAATCACCGGCTGGTCGGCAACGAGATGCACGC
>NZ_JBFUKO010000172.1:0-9135 GCF_056400805.1 Aminobacter sp. P4_H6_2 | reverse complement strand
GTTTGAAACGCTGCTTTCGGAAGAAGACGCCATCATTTCCGATGCGTTGAACCACGCCTCGATCATCGACGGCGTGCGCTTGTCCAAGGCCAAGCGCTTCCGCTACGCCAACAACGACATGGCAGCGCTCGAAGAGGAATTGAAGAAAGCCGAGGGCAGCCGCTTCAAGCTGATCGCTACTGATGGTGTGTGCTCCATGGACGGCATCATCGCCAACCTCCAAGGCGTTTGCGATCTCGCCGAAAAATACGGGGCGATGGTGATGGTCGACGACAGTCATGCTGTCGGCTTCGTCGGCAAGAATGGTCGCGRCACGCCAGAGCATTGCGGCGTCGAAGGCCGTGTCGATATCATCACCGGCACGCTGGGCAAGGCGCTGGGGGGCGCATCCGGCGGCTATACCAGTGGCAAGCGCGACGTCGTCGACTGGCTGCGCCAGCGCTCGCGGCCATACCTGTTTTCCAACACGCTTGCCCCTTCCATCGCCGGGGCCTCGATCAAGGTGCTGGACATGATCGGCGAGGGCGGGGCTTTGCGCGAAAAGCTCTATGCCAATGCCGAGCGTTTCCGCTCCGGCATGGGCAAGCTCGGCTTCACGCTCGCCGGTGCCAATCATCCGATCGTCCCAGTCATGCTGGGCGATGCGACGCTTGCCCAGGAGATGGCGGCGCGGATGCTGAAGCGCGGCATCTATGTCATCGGCTTTTCGTTCCCGGTGGTGCCCAAGGGCCAGGCACGTATCCGTACCCAGATGTCGGCGGCGCATTCGACAGCCGACATAGATCGCGCGGTAGCGGCTTTTGGTGAAGTCGGTCGCGAGTTGGGCGTCATTTCATAAAGTGCCAGAATTGCCAAAAGCGATTCTGGATCAAGCGATTCCGAGGACAACACAATGTCGAACATGATGCGCGCACTGGTGAAGGCGAAGGCCGAACCGGGTATCTGGATGGAAGAAGTGCCAGTGCCTGAGATCGGCCCCAACGACGTGCTGATCAAGGTCAGGAAATCGGCGATCTGCGGCACTGATGTCCACATCTACAATTGGGATCAATGGGCGCAAAAGACGGTGCC
The DNA here is from genome assembly GCF_056400805.1 of Aminobacter sp. P4_H6_2. Lineage (NCBI taxonomy): Bacteria > Pseudomonadati > Pseudomonadota > Alphaproteobacteria > Hyphomicrobiales > Phyllobacteriaceae > Aminobacter > Aminobacter sp. P4_H6_2. Next base: position 8,064 of record NZ_JBFUKO010000172.1, on the reverse strand, counting down.
TGTGCCGATGGTCACCGGCCATGAGTTCGTCGGCACGATCGCCGATTTCGGCGCTGGCGTGACCGATTACAAGGTGGGCCAACGCGTGTCGGGCGAGGGACATATCGTTTGCGGCCACTGCCGCAACTGCCGTGCTGGGCGCGGGCATCTGTGCCGCAATACGCTTGGCGTCGGCGTCAATCGGCCGGGTTCCTTCGCCGAATATGTCGCGATCCCCCAGCACAATGTCGTGCCCATTCCCGATGATGTTCCGGACGAGATCGCCGCGATCTTCGATCCGCTCGGCAACGCCGTACACACCGCCCTGTCATTCGACCTCGTTGGCGAGGACGTGCTGGTGACGGGCGCCGGACCCATCGGCATCATGGGCGCGCTGGTCGCCCAATGCGTGGGCGCACGCAAGGTCGTCATCACCGACATCAATCCTGTGCGTCTCGCGTTGGCAAAGAAGCTCGGCGTCCATCACGTCGTCGATGCCTCCAAGGAGAAGCTGCGCGACGTCATGCGCGACGAGGGCATGACCGAAGGCTTCGACATTGGCCTTGAGATGTCGGGCTCTGCTGTCGCCTTCCGCGACATGATCGACACCATGAACAATGGCGGCAAGATTGCTATCCTGGGCATCGCGCCTACAGGTTTCGAGATCGACTGGAACAAGGTGATCTTCAAGATGCTGCATCTCAAGGGCATCTATGGCCGCGAGATGTTCGAGACTTGGTACAAGATGATTGCGCTCGTCCAGGGACCACTCGACGTCACCGGTCTCATCACCCACCGCATCGGCATCGACGATTATCAGGCCGGTTTTGACGCCATGCGCACCGGCAATTCGGGCAAGGTCGTCATGGATTGGTGATCTAAGGAAAGTTTTTTCACTCCAAGGCGAATTTTTCGAACAAAGCCACGTTGCCAGCCGAAGTTGCTGTTGCTATCGAAACAGGCCCTTCGGCTGGAAACGACGATGCGCCGTCACATACGCACCCTTACCGCCCGGCATGAGCCGAAAGGACAGATGCTCTCGCACGTCAAGTCGGGATCGGGCGCCGTTGTCGGTCTGGCGGCGGTGGGTGGGCTTGCTTCGGTGACCGGCCTGCCGATGCTGATCGCCCCCTTGGGTGCGACGGCGGTGCTCTTGTTCGGCCAGCCGGCCAGTCCGTTGGCGCAACCAATCAACATTTTCGCCGGCTATTTCATTGCCACGCTAGTTGGCGTTGCCGCTGCGATGGCATTCCCCGGTCTGTGGGAGGTGTCGGCTGTGGCGGTCGGCGTTTCGATCGCCCTGATGCTGATGTTCCGCGTCACGCATCCGCCTGCGGGGGCAATCCCGCTTGTTGCAACAGCCACGCCCTATCAGGGTAGTACGCTGTTCATCGTGGTGCTGTTGAGCTGTATCAGCCTGCTGCTGCTGGCGCTGATCCATCACTGGATCCCGCCGCGCGCGCAATATCCGCGCCGCGTCGATTGACGCTTTGACCTTGCCTCGGTCGTTGCCGGCGCTCTAGCTTGGGCGCAGGCGTGAAGAGGTGCGGCATGAAACTTGAAGTTCAAATCGCGGCTGTTTGCTGGGGCACGTGCGCATGAGCGGCCGTCTCGTGCTGCTCGGCACCAAGGGTGGCCCGGCCATCCGGCCCGGCGGACCCTGGCCGACATCAACACTGCTGGAACTCGGTGGGCGCACCGTCGTCGTCGATTGCGGGCTGGGCGTGACGCGCGGTTTGACCGACGCGGGCCTGAGCCTCAAGTCACTCGACCTGATCTTCGTCACTCACCTTCATTCCGATCATGTGCTGGAACTAGGGCCGCTGATACACACCGCCTGGACGGCCGGGCTTGCGACGCCAGTCAGGCTGTTCGGCCCTGTCGGCTTGAATCGATACTGGCAAAAATTCGTGCAAGCGCTTGAATTCGACATCGAAACCCGGGTCGACGATGAAGGCCGCCCCGACCTGCGCCAGATGGTCGAGGTCGTGGAGTTCGGCGAAGGTGAGGTATTGCGCGACGGCGCATTGAACGTCACAGCCTTGCGCGTCGACCACCCGCCAGTGACCGAGTGTTTTGCCCTCCGCTTCGAGTACTCGGGCACAACCGTCGTCTTTTCCGCCGACACCGCCTTGTTCCCGCCGCTGGCCGAGTTTGCGCGTGGTGCCGACATCCTGCTTCACGAGGCGATGCTGGAACAAGGCGTCGAGCGACTGGTCGCCCGCACTGGCAACGGTGCGCGGCTGAAGGAGCATTTGATGGCAAGTCACAGCCTGGCTGGCGAAGCGGGGACCATCGCCGCATGCGCCGGGGTCGGGCGGTTGGTGCTCAACCACCTCATTCCGGCCGACGATCCGGATATCGGCGAGGCTGAATGGATCGAGGCTGTCAGGAAAACATGGAATGGTCCCTTGACGATCGGCCGCGACGGGCTTGTTGTGGTGATCGAGGACGATACCGTCCGAACTCAGGAGGACCCGCATGAAACTGGCGACGCTGAAGAACGGTTCGCGTGACGGAAAACTGGTCATCGTCTCGCGCGACCTGACGCGATACACCGATGCCTCTTTCCTGGCACTGAGCCTGCAGGCAGCGCTCGACGACTGGCGCAGGATTTCTCCGCACCTCGCGGCACTGGCTGAATCGCTCGAGGTTGGTTCGGTGCCATCGTCGCGATTCCATGAGCATGATGCACATTCACCTCTGCCGCGCGCCTATCAGCGCCTGGGTGGGGGCGATGCTTTCGCCGGCCCGCGCGATCCGCTCGAACTTGCCGGCAAGATGCGCGATGCCAAGGTCGAGGCGGCTGTATCCGTGATCGTCTCTGATGTTGCCATGGCCGCGACATCGGAGAATGCGAAGGACGCGATCGCCCTTGTCGTGCTGTCCGCCGACACGGTGCTGGATGGCGGCCAGGCCGGTACATCTGTCTTGTCGCCTGTCGCGGTCACGCCGGACGAATTGGGCGACGCCTGGGACGGAGCCGTGCACCTGCCGCTGCTTGTCGGTGGACGAAGCGTCACTTCCGTCTGGACCAGCTTTCCGAAACTGATCGCGGACGCTTCAGCCACCCGGCCGATCGGCACCGGTGCCATCGTCAGGGGCGCGGTCGAGACGCTCTCGGTTTCGCTCGGTGACACGCTGCGCGTCGAGATGAAGGGCAAGGACGGCCATTCGATCTTCGGTGCCATCGAGCGGCAAGTGGGACGGTTCGAACCGGCCTGAGTAGCCATGGACATGGCCAGCCATTTTCGCCGCATGGCGCGGAACAATCTGTGGTCCAACGACCGCATCTACCGCGCTGTGCAGGCCTTGCAGCCAGGCGAATTCGACGCTGAGCGCACCAGCTTCTTTCCTTCGCTCAAGGAGACGCTGAACCACATCCTGTCAGTCGACATCTTTTATCTCGACATGATTGAGGAAGGGGGCGAGGGACAAAAAGTGTTCGATCGTTTCGTCGAGTTCGACGATGCGGCCGAACTCGCCAAGGCGCAGGCGGATTTCGACCGGCAACTGGTGGCTTACTGCGACCGTTTCAGCGAGGCCGATCTCGACAGGCAGGTGCTATCGGATCGTGGCAAGGCCGGGCAGATCCCCGAGCGCATCGGCGATTTGCTCACGCATCTGTTCCTGCATGAAATCCACCATCGCGGGCAGGTGCATGCGATGCTGTCGGGCACGTCGGTTGCGCCACCTCCGCTCGACGAATTCTTCTTGGACTATGATCTGCGTTTCCGCGGGGAAGAGGTCGAGCGGCTCAAGCTTTAAGCGAGCGCCACGTCGTAGCGTGCAAACAGTGGATCTGCGGTGAGGATCGACAGGTTCTCGATTTGCGCCTGCGCGATCAGCAGCCGGTCGAATGGGTCTCCGTGGTGGCGAGGCAATTCTGCCACTCTTTGGGCGTGCTCGATGGTGATGGCAAGCGGCGTAAACTGCATCCTAGAGCGTTTCTGATCTTGCCTGAATCGGGGGATTGAACGAAGCCGCTGACGCGGCATTTGGTGCGCGGGTTTGCGGATGACGCTTCTGTTTTGAAGGATTGCGGCTGTTGAAGCGCAATCTTGAGAACAGGAGTTTTGAGATGGCCGAGATGAGCCCTCTGCGCCGTCGGATGATCGAGGACATGACGGTCCGCAATCTGTCGCCGGCAACGCAACGATCCTACATCCACGCCGTGGCGAAGTTTTCCCGGTATTCCGGCCGGTCCCCGGATCGGCTTGGCCTGGAGGACGTTCGCGCCTTCCAGGTGCATCTGGTGGCGAACGGGATGTCGTGGCCGGCGCTGAACCAGACGGTATGCGCGCTGCGGTTCTTTTACGGCGTGACGCTTGGCAATGCCGAGATTCCGGAACGGATCGCCTATGCCCGCTCGCCGCGCACGCTGCCGGTGGTTTTGAGCACCGACGAGGTTGTGCGCTTTCTGGAGGCGGTACCGAGCCTGAAGACGCGCACGGCCCTTACCACGGCCTACGCGGCGGGACTTCGCGCCTCCGAGACCCTTGGCCTGAAGGTCCGCGACATCGACAGCGAGCGCGGCGTCATTCRGGTCGAGCATGGCAAGGGCGGCAAGGACCGCTATGTGATGCTGTCGGCGCAACTGCTTCGGATTCTGCGGGTCTATTGGCGGCTGGCAAAGCCGAAGGACTGGCTGTTCCCCGGTCGTGACGGAACCGCGCCGATCGATGTGCAGGTTCTCTATTCGGCTTGCCGCTCGGCGCGTACTGCTGCCGGCATCGACAAGCGCGTGACGGTTCATACGCTGCGGCACAGTTTTGCCACGCATCTGCTGGAGAACGGCACCGATATCCGCATCATCCAGGTTCTGCTCGGTCACAACAATCTGTCGAGCACGGCGCGCTACACCAAGGTCTCGAATGGCCTGATCCGCCGCACGGAAAGCCCGCTCGACCGCCTGCAGCTCGAGGTAGTGCCGCCCGGCTGAGCCGGCCAGCATGCCGGCGAGACCGGAGGTGGCGGATATCTTCCCCCGCCATGGCGAGTCATATCGACAAATCCATGACGGTCATCTCGGGCGCGTCGAACGCCGCACGATGAGCGCGATCGAGCTATGCCGGACCGCGGTACTCGGCGGCCATGTGCAAGGGTGTCGATCGTGCGGGGCGATCAGCATCGCCTACAATTCCTGTCGCAACCGGCATTGCCCGAAGTGCCAGGGACAGGCATGCCRGGAATGGCTCGCGGCGCGACAGAACGAACTCCTGCCGGTTGCCTATTTCCATGTGGTGTTCACGTTACCGACGCAGATCGCGGCGATCGCCTTCCAAAACAAGGCAGCGCTCTACACCATCTTGTTCAAGGCCGCAGCCGAGACGCTGCGCGTGATCGCCGSCGATCCCAAACATCTCGGCGCCGAGGTCGGTCTCATCGCGGTGCTGCACAGTTGGGGCCAGAACCTGCACTACCATCCCCACATCCATTGCATCGTGCCGGGCGGCGGCATCTCCCTCGATGGAAAGCGTTGGATCGCCTGCCGGCCCGGCTTCTTCCTGCCGGTGCGCGTCCTGTCGCGCCTGTTCCGCCGGCTCTTTCTGCAAGAATTGCGGGCGGCCTATGACGCRGGCAAGTTGAGCTTCTTCGGCGATCTCGCCCATCTGGCGGCGCCCGCCGCGTTCAACCGCAAACTTGCCGAGGTCCGCCGCCTCGAATGGGTCGTCTACGCCAAGCCACCATTCGGCGGACCAGAGCAGGTACTGGCCTATCTCGGACGCTATACCCATCGCGTCGCCATCGCCAATTCCCGTCTGGTCAGCACGGCCAACGGCAAGGTCGCGTTCCGCTGGAGAGATTATCGACACCGCGGCAAAGCAAAGCTCATGACGCTGGATGCGCACGAGTTCATCAGGCGCTTCCTGCTGCACACCCTGCCGGATGGCTTCCACCGCATCCGCCATTACGGGTTCCTCGCCAACGGCCATCGCGCCGCAAAGATCGAGCTGTGTCGCAATCTGCTGGCCAACCCGTTGCAGAAGGGTGCTGAACCGGGCGTCGAATGTGACGCCGCCGTCGCCCTCCCGGCAACTCACCGCTGCTCCTGTTGCGGCGGGCAGATGATCACATTCAGCATCTGGCGGTGCGGAGAAACGCCGCCTCATCCCTTCTGGAACGACACTTCATGATCCCACCGAACGCGCCCAAATCACTGTATTCGGTATCGGTCGTCAACTGCGCCGGCAGATCTCTGCCGACCAACATCCTGCAACGCGACAAACTGGATCACTCAACGGCGCCCATCGCGGCAACATCAGGCCCGACCATCGGCACAGCGCCGTCGCTGACGCCGTCAATGTGTGTCCCACCGCCAGGAGATACAGCGTTCGGCAGCCAATCTTCAAATGACCCGACCAGCCGGGTCCGACACAATCCCCATAGCGCCTGACCTTCCCGCGGCTTCGCTCAATCCGGCTTACAATGAGGTCCGACGCCGAAACAGCGCCCTTGTTGTGCATGCGGACCTCACAGAAGCCTCCAGATTCCGGTTTGGGCTGTTTTGTGATTCATGTGTGGACGACCCCCGTTGAGCAAGAAGATTCTGACAATGGCAATACTGAAGCGGTCAGGTTCATTCATGTGTTCGGCCTGTTTTGTGCGGCCTCAGGCCGCTGGCCATGATGGTGTCGGTGGATCGGGCCCTCATCAAGTTGCCGCGCTGCGATGCGCGTTGAATCACTCAGGTTCTCCCGATCCCCGGCTTGACCGATCTGCATCACTGATGTCGTTCTCTCCTGCCCAAACTGGATGTCATTTTGCGCGACCGGCGGTTAACCTCAAGCCATTGACGGCGTCGCGCGGTAGTTTTCCTCACGCGCCATCACCGCCCAGGCGATCCGCGCTACCTTGTTGGCGACAGCGACTGTGACTAGCCGTGCCGGCTTACGCTCGAGCAACTGGTTCGCCCAGGTACTGACAGTCGTCGCCTTTCGCCGCGTGTATCGGACGACCGCCGTGGCGCCGACGACGAGGAGATGCCGCAAATAGCGATCTCCCATCTTCGAGATTCCTCCCATTCTGTCTTTGCCACCGGAGGAATGCTGTTTTGGAACAAGGCCGAGCCAAGCAGCGAATTGGCGGCCGGAGCGGAAGACCTTTGCGTCGACTACGGTGGCGGCGAGGGCGGTCGCCGTGATGAAGCCGATTCCGGGAATGGTTGAAAGCCGCCGACAGACCTGGTTCGTGCGATACCACTCCAAAAGCTCGATCTCGATCTTCCGGATTTGCGCGCCAAGCCCCTCGATCATTCGGGCGAGGAGGACAAGAACCTGTCGTGCTATCGCGGGGAGCGGCCCGTCGCCCTTGTCCAGAGCATCGATTAGACCACGGACATGGGCCCGGCCCTTCGGTGCGACGACGCCATACTCGGCCAGATGCGCCCGCATGGCGCTGATTTGCGCTGTGCGCTGCCGGACCAAGAGGTGGCGGGTCCGATGAAGCATCAAAATGCTCTGGGCATCCGCCGATTTGACAGCCACGAACCGCATTGTCGGTCGCGTCACCGCCTCGCAGATCGCTTCCGCGTCGGCCGCATCGTTTTTGTTGCGCTTGACGTAGGCCTTTACGTAAGCCGGCGGCATCAACTTAACCACATGCCCGAGTGCAATCAGCTCCCGCGCCCAATGGTGCGCCGTCGCACAGGCCTCCATGCCGATGAGGCACGGCTCCAGATCGCGAAGCAACGGAATAAGCTGATCGCGCCGGACTTTTCGACGGAGCACCGCGTGTCCTGCGTTATCGACGCCGTGAACCTGAAAGACGTTCTTGGCGATATCCAATCCAATCGTGATAACTTGCATACGGACGGTTCCTTCCCTCTGATGGTCCTTTGACAATGCCATCCTGGCACATCGCGATGCCGCTGGGTCGGGGGCCGTCCACATGGGGTAATCGCGGGAGCACCGCCGCTCTGGATTCGATCATGTTCTTGGACGGTGGCTGTTCCCCGATAAGATGAGGTACGGGCTCTCGACTGGACGCCGGGCCCAGCATCAACGGAGAACAGCCATGGAAGAATATATCGGCCTCGACGTGTCAATGAAAGAGACGGCAATTGCGATCCGTCGAGATGGGGTA
>NZ_JBFUKO010000171.1:0-9147 GCF_056400805.1 Aminobacter sp. P4_H6_2 | reverse complement strand
CCTTCGTTGACGGCAACAAACGCACGGCAATCGTGGCAGCGGGCACATTCCTGGCAGTGAATGGTTATGAGATGACAGCCGACGACGGCTCGCTCTATTTGTTTGTCATGGGAGTCGCAGCTGGCGAGATCGATGAGGCAGGCGCGGTCGCTTTCTTCCGCGACCACACGGTCCCCATCGAGGTCTAGTTGCCCAGTTCGACGATTTCCCACTCGTGTCCGTTGACGGACGCGACCTCACCGACAGTCTTGCCGAACAGCGCAATCGCCATTGGTGAGGCATGGGAGATGCGGCCACTGGCTGCGTCAGCCTCGTCTTCGCCGACGATCTTCCAGACATTGCGCTTGCCGTTGTCATCCTCGATCACGACCTTCATGCCGAACCGGACGACGGTGCTGTCGGGTTCGGGAACAGAAACTTCGGCCGTTTCCCGGCGGGACTGCCAGTAACGCAGGTCGCGTGAGACAGTGGCGATGCGCTCGCGGTCGGCATCGTTCTCGGCCTTGGCCAGATCCTCGCGCAAGCTCGCAAGCTGGGCCTCGATATGGGCCAAACCCTGCTCGGTCACGAGGTTTCGCGATGCGCTGACCGGCCGTTCRCCGATGTCGGCAATCACATTTTCACTGTCGTCTTCACGGGTGAAAGCTCTGCTCATGACCTGAACCTAGGCGTTCGTTGCTCCGATAACAAGCCAGCTCATCTGACCGACTACTTACACTTTTAGAGTGAATGCGGGGGTAGGCCGAAGCGACGCAACTTCGATGCCGTTCCAGTTCTTCAGCACCGGCCTGGCCGCCTTGTTCAAGTTGTCCGCCAACGCGTGGTCATCCGCCAAAAGCATGGCCAGAACCGCCGCGATCATGGTCTCGGCAGCCCTACCCGCGCCGTCATCGCATTTCAGCGCGATACCGAGCCCAAGCTCAGGCACAGCCGCGCAAAAAACGCCCTCGGCGCCGACCTTGACGAAGATCCGTCCGGGTGCAGCCTGCATCAACTCCGTATCCGCCCTGTCGGTTCCAGCGACGAGAAAAGGTTCGGCCATGCAGGCCGACATCAACCGCCGCGCCGCCTTGGCCCGCTCGGCACCAACCCCGTTGCCAGTGACCATCCGTGCAAAACCCAGCGCGAGATTGTGCAGCGGCACGGCAAAGACCGGAATCGAACAGCCGTCTGTGCCCCGGTTGTCTTCGTTGTGGGGAGCGCCTGTTACAGCTTCCATAGTCTCGCGGATCATCTGCTGGAAACGATGCTCTGGCCTGACATAGCCTTGATGGGCGATACCAAGATGGCGGCAGGTGCAGACGAAAGCGGAATGCTTGCCCGAGCAATTGTTATGCAGCGCGCTTGGCGAGGCTCCGCTGCGCGCGAGTGCTATCATGGCATTCTGGTTCGAGGGCCAGTGCGCGCCGCATTCCAGCGCATCAGCTTCAAGACCTGCCTTGGCGAGCATCGCCTTGGCCAGTTCGGCATGAGCGACTTCGCCGGAGTGCGAGGAACAGGCAAGCGCCAGCTCGCGATCGCCGAAGCCATACGCGTCAGCCGCGCCGCTTTCGACGAAGGGTAGCGCCTGGATCGCCTTGACGGCCGAGCGCGGAAACACCGCCTGCTGCGTATCGCCCACCGCGAAAACCTGCTTGCCGCCGCCGTCGACGACGACGATCGCGCCACGGTGCACGCTTTCGACGAGTGTGCCACGCAGCACCTCGACCAGAACCGGATTTGTCATTGCTTGCGAGCCTTCATGCAGGTGCGGTCAATATTCGGGCGGTGTCCGCGACCATTGGATCCGGTCCGGCATCATGCCCCATCCCCCGATAGCCCGGCTGCGATAAATCCGCCATCCACGGCGAGCGTGTGGCCGTTGACAAAGCTTGCTTCAGGAGAAAGCAGGAAGGCGATTGCGGCGGCAATTTCCTCGGGCTCGGCCAGCCGCCCCGGCGGCATGTGACGCCGGTCGATCCCGCCATTGCCAGCGGCGTCTGCAGCAGTTGGGCCGGCAGCGATTGCGTTGACGCGAACGCCGCGATTGCCAAACTCCAGCGCCAACACTTCGGCCATAAGCTTGAGGCCCGCTTGCGATGCCGCGACGGCGAGTTGGCCGCGATGGGCACGCAACCCGGCAACCGTCCCGACATTGACGATGGACAGCGAAGCGCCCATCCGCTCAAGTGCCGCCTTGGCCGCGATGAAGGGTCCGACGAGGTTCACGTCGAGCGCTTCGCGCAGCATTTCGGCACTGGTGTCTTCGGCGCTGGCCAGTCGTCCAAATCCCGCGACCGCGACCAACCCACCTATGAGACCGAGACTATCCACCACCTGGTCGAAAGCCTCGGCGACATTGTCTTCGTCGGTCGGATCGGCCTCGATGAAAACAACATCGTCATTGCCAATGGCGTCCTCTGCAGCGGCAAGTGCTGCCCCATCGCCATCGATCATCGCCACCGGCCATCCATCCGCGATCAGGCGCTCGGCCACTGCAAGGCCGACGCCCGAAGCGCCACCGATGACCACGGCGGATTGCCTCATCTGATACGATCCAGGATAGAGACGTAATTGGCGACCGCAGCCCCCCCCATGTTGAAGATACCGCCAAGCTTGGGGTCCTTGACCTGGATGCCACCGGCCTCGCCAGTAAGCTGCATCGAGGTCAGCACATGCATCGACACGCCTGTCGCGCCGATGGGGTGACCCTTTGCCTTCAGTCCGCCCGAGGGGTTGACCGGCAGGCGACCGTCCTTGGCCGTGACCCCTTCCATCGCGATCCGGGCGCCTTCGCCACGCGGTGCGAGCCCCATTGCCTCGTATTCGATCAGTTCGGCAATGGTGAAACAGTCGTGCGTTTCGACGAAGGACAGATCGTCCAGCGTCACGCCAGCCGATTTCAGTGCCTTTGCCCAAGCCACTTCGCAGCCCTCGAACAAAAGGATGTCGCGCTTCGACATCGGCAGGAAATCCTGGACATGCTCGTTCGCGCGGAAGGCAACGGCGCGGCGCATGCGCAATGCCGTCGTGCTGTCGGTCAAGACGAGCGCTGCCGCGCCATCCGACACAAGCGAGCAGTCGGTGCGCTTCAGCGGGCCGGCAACAAAGGGGTTCTTCTCGCTTTCCTGCCGGCAAAACTCATAGCCGAAATCCTTGCGCATCTGGGCGTAGGGATTGTCGACGCCGTTCTTGTGGTTCTTGGCGGCGATCATCGCCAACGCGTCCGACTGGTCGCCGTAGCGCTGGAAATAGGCCTGAGCGATGTTTCCGAACACGCCTGCGAAACCGGCGGGCGTTTCACCATCCTCGGGCAGATAGGATGCCTTGAGCAGGTTCTTGCCGATCTCGGGGCCCGGCGTCGTCGTCATCTGCTCGGCGCCAACCACCAGCACGATGCGGGAGCCCGCGTTCACCGCGCGAATGCCCTGGCGTACGGCAGCCGAACCTGTTGCGCAGGCGTTTTCGACCCGCGTTGCCGGCTTGAAGCGCAGCCGGTCGTCGGCCTGCAGCACAAGGCTCGCGGTGAAATCCTGGGCAGAAAAACCGGCATTGAAATGGCCAAGCACGATCTCATCGACATCGTCCGGCCCGATGCCGGCATGCTCGAGCGCCTCGCTGGCGACCTTGGTTATAAGGCTTTCGAGCGTCTCGCCCTCAAGCTTGCCGAAACGCGAATGCGCCCAGCCAACGATGCACGCGGTCATTTCTGCCTCCAATCACAGAGCGCATGTTGCGCCAATTCAGGGGTAAATCCAACGCCCCTATTAAGTTCAATATTGAACAGATTTGATCCACTTTCAACGTCGGAAATAGGGCATTGGGCGGCGGAGTTTTTATTGATTGATGGCTCAATTAAAAATAGGCTTGGCGATGGAGGAGTTTGAATGCCCAAGGTCGGAATGGAGCCATTGCGCCGCAAGGCGCTGATCGACGCCACGATCTCGGCGATCGGCGAACGCGGCACGCTTGACGTGACCATGTCCGAGATTGCCGGACGTGCTGGCGTATCCGCCGCACTGGCGCATCACTATTTCGGCGCCAAGGAAGACCTGCTGCAGGCGACAATGCGCTATCTGCTGTCCGAATTGAACGCCGATTGCCGCGCAGCACTCAAGGCAAGCGTGACACCACGCGCCCGGGTTTCAGCGGTCATTTCGGTCAATTTCTCCGAGAAACAGTTCCAGCCCGAGACGATCGCCGCATGGCTGGCCTTCTATGTCGAGGCGCAAAAGTCGCCCGCTTTGCGCCGCCTGCTCCGGGTCTACGCGCGACGCCTGCATTCCAATCTGATGAGCGGGCTTTCAGCCGTTCTGCCGCGTTCGGAGGCCGAGCGGGTCGCGGAAACCACAGCCGCGCTGATCGATGGCCTCTACATTCGCCGGGCACTCAAGGACGGCGTGCCGGATGCCACGACCGCCGCCGCTCTGATCGAGGACTATCTCGAAACGAAACTCGCGGACGCAAAGGCCAGCGGATGACGAAACGGCCCAACATCCTGATCGTCATGGTCGACCAGTTGGCTGGGACTTTCTTTCCCGACGGCCCCGCCGATTTCCTGCATGCCCCGCACCTCAAGGCGCTGGCCGCGCGCTCGGCGCGCTTTCAGAACAACTACACCGCCTCGCCGCTTTGCGCGCCCGGCCGTGCAAGCTTCATGACGGGCCAGTTACCGTCCCGCACTCAAGTCTATGACAACGCCGCCGAATTCGCCTCGTCCATCCCTACCTACGCCCATCATCTGCGCGCCGCCGGCTATCACACCTGCCTGTCGGGCAAGATGCACTTCGTCGGTCCCGACCAATTGCACGGTTTCGAGGAACGGCTGACGACAGACATCTACCCGGCCGATTTCGGCTGGACGCCCGACTATCGCAAGCCCGGCGAACGCATCGACTGGTGGTATCACAATCTCGGTTCGGTCACCGGTGCGGGCGTTGCCGAGACCACCAACCAGATGGAATATGACGACGAGGTCGCCTTCCACGCAACGCAGAAGCTTTACGACTTCGCCCGCGTCTCGGATCAGGCCGAGCGGCAGCCATGGTGCCTGACCGTCTCCTTCACCCATCCGCACGACCCTTATGTCGCGCGGCGGCAATATTGGGACCTCTACGAGGATTGCCCTGCGCTTGATCCCGAGGTCGGCTTCATCGCAGCCGAGCAGCAGGACCCGCATTCGCAGCGGCTCTACCACGCCAGCGACTATGCCAGCTTCGACATAACGCCGGAGCAAGTGCGCCGCTCCAGGCGCGGCTACTTCGCCAACATCTCCTATCTCGACGACAAGGTCGGTGAACTCATTTCTGTGCTGGAACGCACGAGGATGGTCGACGACACGATTATCCTGTTCTGCTCCGACCATGGCGACATGCTCGGCGAGCGCGGCCTGTGGTTCAAGATGTGCTTCTTCGAGGGTGCTACGCGGGTACCTCTGATGATATCAGGCAAGGGCATACCGGCAGAATTGATCGAAGCGCCAACCTCCAATCTCGACGTGCTGCCGACACTCTGTGAACTCGCCGGTATAGACCTTAGCGCTATCATGTCCTGGACCGAGGGCCAGTCGCTCGTCCCTCTGATGCAGGGCGAGCAACGTACCGATCCAGTGTTGATGGAATATGCCGCCGAGGGCTCTTATGCCCCGCTGGTGGCGATCCGCGAAGGCCGCTTCAAGTTCGTCCACTGCGAGATCGATCCGCCGCAACTGTTTGATCTGGAATCGGATCCGCGCGAACTCACCAACCTAGCCACCGACCCGGCCCATGCCGACATGGTCACCACCTTCATGGCCAAGGTGCGGGCGCGCTGGGACATGGCGGCCTTCGACGCGGCAGTTCGCGAGAGCCAGGCACGGCGCTGGGTCATCTACCCCGCACTCCGCAACGGCGCCTACTCCCCTTGGGAATTCCAGCCGCTGCAGAAGGCTTCCGAGCGCTACATGCGCAACCACATGGATCTCAACGTGCTCGAAGAGAGCAAGCGGTTTCCGCGAGGCGAATGATGACCAAGACGACCGTTCCCACACTCGACCAACTCAGGCAGGCATACGCCGAAACCTCCCAGGCGACGCAGCTGACGCCACTGCTGGAGTCAACTGCGCTTGCCCGAGAAGTCGGAGCCGCGCGTGTCTTCGTCAAGGCAGAGTCGCTGCAATGGGCCGGCTCGTTCAAGGCGCGCGGCGCCTATTGGCGACTGAAGAAGCTCTCTGCACCCGAAGCTCGTCGCGGTGTGGTCGCCTACTCCTCCGGCAACTTCGCCCAAGGGCTCGCCGCAGCCGGCCAGGCGCTTGGCATCCCGGTGACCATCGTCATGCCGATCGACGCGCCAGCCGCCAAGCGTGAGGCAACGAAAGGTTATGGCGCGCGCGTCATGCTCACCGACCATGGCGACCGCGCCCGCGAGGAAGTCGCTTCCGCCAAGGCGCGCGAAATCTCGGAGACCGAGGGCTTGGTGTTGCTCCACCCCTTCGACAATCCCGAGATCGTCGCCGGCCAGGCAGGAGCAGGCCTTGAAGCACTCGATCAATTGGCGGCCAAGGGCGTCAGCGCCGACATCGTGCTTTGCCCGGTCGGCGGCGGTGGCCTGATCGGCGGCGTGTCGCTCGCCTTCCACTATCTGTCGCCCAAAACCCAGGTGTTTGCCGTCGAGCCGGAAGGTTTCAATGGCATGGGCACTTCGCTAGCCCATGGTGCCCAGGAGACCATGCCACTCGGGCCGAAATCCATCTGCGACGGGTTGATGGCGCGCCGGCCCGGCGATGCTCCCTACGACGCGGTGACAACAGCTGGCGTGCGTGGCGTGACCGTCGACGATGCCTCCGTCCGGCGTGCCATGAAGGTCGCCTTCGAGCGCCTCAAGCTGGTGCTCGAACCTTCCGGCGCCTCCTCTCTCGCCGCCCTTATGGAGAAGAAGGTCGATGTATCAGGCAAGACCGTCCTCCTCGTAGCAACCGGCGGCAACGTTTCGCTCGCCGACTTCATGGTCCATGTGAACAATGCTTGAAGCAGATTTCGTCATCATCGGCTCCGGTTCCGCCGGAGCGGCCATGGCCTATCGCCTTTCCGAGGACGGAAAGCACTCGGTGATCGTCATCGAATATGGCGGCACCGATTTTGGACCGCTGATCCAGATGCCGTCGGCACTGTCGTACCCGCTCAACATGAGCCGCTACGACTGGGGCTATTCCAGCGAGCCGGAGCCGCATCTTGGCGGACGGGTACTTGCTACTCCGCGTGGAAAAGTACTCGGCGGTTCGTCCTCGATCAACGGCATGGTTTATGTCCGCGGCCACGCCCACGACTTCGACCATTGGGCCGAGCAGGGTGCTGCCGGCTGGGGCTATGCCGATGTACTGCCCTACTTCAAGCGCATGGAGCACGCCAAGGGTGGCGAGGACGGCTGGCGCGGCACCAAGGGGCCGCTGCACATCCAGCGCGGCCCACGCAAGAACCCGCTCTATCAGGCCTTCGTCGAGGCGGGACAACAGGCCGGTTTCGAGATGACCGAGGACTACAATGGCTCGAAGCAGGAAGGCTTCGGCGCCATGGAGCAGACAATCCACCATGGCCGGCGCTGGTCGGTGGCCAATGCCTATCTCCGGCCGGCGCTGAAGCGGGGAAATGTCCGTATTGTCAATGGCTTCGCCCGGCGTGTGGTGATCGAGAATCAACGTGCGGTCGGCGTCGAGATCGAAGTTCGCAAAAAGATTCAGGTCGTTAAGGCACGACGTGAAGTGATCGTCGCTGCCTCCTCGATCAACTCGCCCAAGCTGCTCATGCTCTCGGGTATCGGCCCTGCGGCGCATCTTAGGGCGCATGGCATCGACGTCGTCGCCGACCGGCGCGGCGTCGGCCAGAACCTCCRGGACCATATGGAGCTCTACATCCAGCAGGAAGCGACGCAGGCCATCACCTTGCACTCGGTCTTCAACCCGTTCTCCAAGGCGCTGATCGGCGCTGAATGGCTGCTGTTCAAGACCGGCCTTGGCGCCACCAATCATTTCGAGGCGGCGGCCTTCGTGCGTTCGAAAGCCGGCGTCGACTATCCCGACATCCAGTTCCACTTCCTGCCGGCGGCCGTGCGCTATGACGGCAAGGCGGCGGCCAAGTCGCACGGCTTCCAGGCGCATGTCGGGCCGATGCGTTCCAAGTCGCGCGGCGCGATCACGCTGCGGTCGAACGATCCATGGGCCAAGCCGGAGATCCGCTTCAACTACATGTCTCACCCCGACGACTGGGCTGATTTCCGCCACTGTATCCGRCTCACCCGCGAAATCTTCGGCCAGTCGGCCTTCGAACCATTCCGTGGCCAAGAGATCTCGCCGGGCAAGCACGTTGACACCGACGAGCAGCTCGACACTTTCATCCGCGAGCATTCGGAAAGCGCTTACCACCCTTGCGGCACTTGCCGCATGGGCCGCGCTGATGACCCGACAAGCGTTGTCGATCCCGAATGCCGGGTCATCGGCGTCGATGGCCTCAGGGTCGCTGATTCCTCGATCTTCCCGAGGGTAACCAATGGCAACCTCAATGGCCCCTCGATCATGACCGGCGAAAAGGCAGCCGACCATATCCTCGGCCGCACGCCACTCGCCCCGTCCAACCAAGAACCCTGGATCAATCCGCGCTGGCAGGTCTCAGACAGATAGAGCATCATCCGGCCCGACCGGATATGACCGCCACGACATACAAAACTGGAGCACACGATGCGCGCCCAACCAAAAGCCTCGCACTATATAAACGGCCGCTTCGTCGACGATGAGCGCGGCACGGCGATCCCTGTCATCTACCCAGCGACCGGCGAAATCATTGCCTCACTGCACTCGGCCACCGCCAACATCGTTGAGCTCGCCGTCGAGGYGGCACGCGCTGCACAGCCGGCCTGGGCGCGGCTGAAGCCGGTGGAGCGCGGCCGCATCCTGCGCCGGGCCGCCGATATCCTGCGGTCGCGCAATGCCAAGCTGTCGAGGCTGGAAACGCTCGATACCGGCAAGCCGATACAGGAAACGCTGGTAGCTGACGCCGCGTCCGCCGCCGACTGCCTCGAATATTTCGCCGGCGCGATCGCGGCCTTCAATGGCGAGTATGTCGATCTTGGCGGGCCTTTCGCCTACACCAAGCGCCAGGCGCTTGGTGTTTGCGTCGGCATCGGCGCATGGAACTATCC
>NZ_JBFUKO010000170.1:0-9165 GCF_056400805.1 Aminobacter sp. P4_H6_2 | reverse complement strand
GGGGGTTGCCATAACCGGCCAGCACGCCCACGGCACCTGTGGCCCACACGGTTGCCGCTGTGCTCAGTCCGCGCACGCTGAGGCCGTCCCGCATGATCAAGCCGGCACCCAGGAAGCCAATGCCTGTTACCACCTGGCTGCCCATGCGCACTTCACTGGTCACACCGACCAGCGTCGGCAACGCGCTGTACGCGGCCGCACCGAGCGCTACCAGCGCATGGGTGGTCAGCCCGGAATGGCGGTGTCGCCACTGGCGTTCGATGCCGATCAGCACACCAAGCAAGACGGCAACGACAAGCCTGGGCGCAATCGACAGGAACTCGGGCAGTGTGTGCGACATCTGAATCCGCTGATAGGCGATGAGCCGTGGATCGGGACCAGCCCGCAGGGCGGAATTTAAGCGGCTTGCCACTTGCGAGGCAAGCCAAAGCCAAATGCCAATGGCAGATGTCGTGTCGAAAGCTGGATGGGTGGCGCTCGCGTCGCGACGAAAATGTTGGCGATCCCGACAGGATTCGAACCTGTGACCATCGGCTTAGAAGGCCGGTGCTCTATCCAGCTGAGCTACGGGACCGCTGACCGCCCTATGCAGGGCGGGATGATTTTGCCTTGAAACGTCAGTGCGTCCAGGGCGTCCTGCGGTCATAACGAAAATTGTCGGAGTAGGAAATCTGCCGACGCTTGGCTTCTTTCGGCTCCTGAACGCGGAAGGCCAGGCCTTCCTTTTCGGCATAAGCAACCGCTTCTTCGCGGGTCTCGAAGGTCAGACGAATCTGGCTCTTCATGTCGCCGGAGCTAGTGTAGCCCATCAGCGGATCGATCTTCTTAGGCTTTTCGGCGTCGAATTCGAGCACCCAGTGCCCGGTTTTGGCTTTGCCCGACTGCATGGCGGTCTTAGCGGGGCTGAAAATTCGCGCGGACATACTTACCTCACTCGTGATTCCGCGCAGACGCACGGACATCCAGATGAGCCCGTCATTACTGTGCAATCGCCGTTGCTGCAAGACGAAAGCCGGTTTCGGCGTTTTTGCCCTTGCCTTGTCGAGCGGAAGCCACTAGGCACGGCATCGAAATGTGATTTCGGAGTGTAGCGCAGCCTGGTAGCGCATCTGGTTTGGGACCAGAGGGTCGGGAGTTCGAATCTCTCCACTCCGACCATTTTACTTTGCAAGATCAATTGCCTGGATCACGCGGCCCGCTGGCCTTGCCGATCAGGTAAACTCCCCTCCACAAGCACATATTAGGCACGGCTTCAGTCAAAACGAATCGCGCGCGGCCCGGTGCCTTCATCCCGCCCGCCCTCGTAGCGAAATCGCCGGGCGTCGGATCACCGCGTCCGCGTGAGTCGTTCGAAGCTCGACAGGATCAGGATCGCGGTCGCCGCCAGTCCAGCGCAGAGCCCCCACCACACGCCCGTCGGGCCGAGCGCATAAGACAGGGCCACGGCCACTGGAAAGCCGACCAGCCAATAACCGACGAGGGTCAAGCCAAGCGTCAGCCTGGCGCGACCGAGGCCACGCATCAGACCCACGCCGATGTTCTGCGAGCAGTCGAAGATTTGCAGGATTGCGGCAATCGTCAGCAGTTGAGCCGCAAATTTCATCGTCTCCGTGGTGCTCGGTCCCGTATCCGATGCGAACGGAAGAAGCATAAGACCGGGCACCACGATGTAGCCCGCACCAATGATCACCATGACCGCCATGCCAATTCCGATGCCGATCGCGCCGTAGCGCCGTTTCAGGGCGCCCTGCCCCTGGCCCTGCGCCTCGCTGATGGCAACTGAAGTGCCATGCGACAAGCCAACCGCCAGCATGAAGGCGATGTAAATGATCTGGTTGACGATATTGTGCGCGGCCAGTGCCGCTTCGCCGAACGTGCCCATCAACAAGGCAATGGCGACAGTGAAAGCGGCTTCCGAACCATAGGCTGCCGAGGTCGGCACGCCGAGGGCCAGTGTTCGTTTCCAGGTGCCCACATCAAGCTGCAGCAAAGCCGGCACGATTCTGTAGGCACCATAACCTGGCGACCGCAGCACATGCATGGAAAGCGCGGCGAAGCTCGCCAGGTGCACCAAGCCAGCAGCAAGGGCAACGCCTGTCGCGCCGAACTGCGGCAAGCCGAAACGGCCGGTGGCAAGGCCGAAGGCGAGTGCCGCGTTGATGGCGATGGAGGCCAAGGTGATCGCCAGGACCGGCCCCGGCTTTCTCAAGCCGACGGTGAAGCTGCGTAGCGCATTGAAACACAGGCACGGAAGAATGCCCCAGGACGTCGCCATCAGGTAGATGCCGGCAAGCCGCGCGACCTCAGCATCTTGTCCAAACAACAGGAGCAGCGGTTCAACCTGCGTCATGAGCGCCACGGCGACGAGGCCGGCCAATGTCGATATCTGCAGGCTTGAGGCGGCGTAATTCGCAATCTTTTCGGCATCGCCCGTGCCGCGAGCCTCTTCGGCGACGAGATTGGCGGTTCCCACCGCAAGGCCGACGCCCATGGTGCGCAAAAGGTTGAACAGGCCGATCGCCAGCCCGCCGGCGGCGAGCTCGGCCGAACCGAGCAGGCCAAGCACGATGATCGAGGTGGTCGAGATCGCCACTTGGGCAAGCTGGGTCAGCGCCAACGGCACCGCCAGCTCCAGTATGTGACGCGCATCGGCGACGAAGCGCGACAGGATGGATGTATTCGCCATGTCGCGCTTCGGAAGTCCCTCTATCAGGCGAGAATGCGGGCCGCGATGGTGCGCGGGGAATCGGCCTTGAAGACGTCGGGATAGAGGATAGCGGCGGCTTCGTTGATGACGACGCGGCGGGCAATGGGACCGTGCGATTCGATCCAGTGATCGCCAACGAAATGAACCTTGCCTTCCTGCACCGCCCGCAGCGACGACCAGATCGGGTTTGTCTCGAACGGGCGATCCGGGCCGTAATCGTAGACGATGATGACGTCGGGATCGGCAAGGAGCATGGCCTCGAGGTTCATCTCGAAGGCGGTGTTATCGGGCACTTCGGGCGTCGGGTTCTTGCCGGCGACATTGACGCCACCAAGCGTGGTCAGGATCGAGGCGGTGACGTCGTCTTCGTAGAAAGTCCATGGCGCTTCGCCCGAACCGTAGAAATAGAGATATTTGACGCCTCGGTCCTTCGGCGCCTTGGCCTTCAGGGCGTCGAACTCGGCGTGGAAATCGGCGACAAGCTTTTCGCCTTCGGCCTTTTTGCCAAGCGCTTCGGCGACCAGCAACAGGTCGCGCTCGGAGTCCTCTGGCGTCTCCAGGCGAACCGCGAGATAGGGCGCGATCTCTTCGAGCTTGCCTGCATTGGCTTCGGTGTAGCGCTTGATGGCGACGATCAGATCAGGCTTGGCCTGGGCCAGAAGCTCCAGGTTGGGGCTTGCCCGCTGGCCGATCTTGGGCACGTCGACAAGTCTGCCGAGCAGGTGGTCGGGGTTGCGGCCTTCCACCATGTAGGTGGTGGCAACGGGCGTGATGCCGAGTGCCAAGGCGACATCGGCGCCGAAATAGGAGACGGCGGCTACCCGCTTGGCATCATCGGGAAGCTTGATGGCCACGCCGCGATCGTCGGTGATTGTATGCGGTGCCGCCTTGGCTGCGGTCGCGAACATCGCCACCATGCCAACGGCGGTGGAGCGGATCAGGAAATCTCTGCGATTCATGACATAAGCCTTTCAATGGATGAGACGTGAAGGAGCCTTGATCGAGCCGGTGGGAATGAAGACCGGCGGATGATCTTGGTTGCGGGTGACGGTGGCGCTGACGCGAAAGGTCTCGGTCAGCAGATGCTCGGTCATGACATCGGCTGGAGCGCCCTGATCGATGATGGTGCCGCGATCAACGGCGACGAGATGGTCGGCAAAGCGCACCGCCTGGTTGAGGTCGTGCAGCGACAACACCACAGTGATGCCCTGGGCGCGGTTGATGTGCTGCAACAGCTCGAGCACCTCGAACTGGTGGCCGATATCGAGGAAGGTCGTGGGCTCGTCGAGCAACAGGATCCCGGCTTCGACGGCGAGCGCCATGGCGATCCAGGCGCGGCGCCGCTCACCCCCGGAGAGCGTTGAGACCATGCGGTCGGAGAGGCTGGTCATGTCGGTGGCAGCGATTGCCCGCGCCACCGCTTCCGCGTCACCGGGCGCCGAGCGCCCCAGAAGGCCGCGATGCGGGTGCCTGCCGTAGGCGATGAGCTCGACGACGGTGATCTCCGGCGGATCGACCATTTCCTGGGGAAGGAATGAAAGCCTGCGCGCCAATTGCTTGCGCGGCCACGCCGACAGCTTCTGGCCATCGAGCGCTACCTCACCCGACATTGGTCGCAACAGGCCGGCCATGGCACGCAGCAAGGTGCTCTTGCCGCAGCCATTGGCCCCGATCAGCGCGGTGATCTTGCCTTTGGGAACGGACAGGCTGACATCGCGCAGCACCTGGCGCGCACCATAACCGAGAGAAATGTCCTGGCAGATCAGGCCGTTCATAGGCGTCGTCCCAGAAGCACGAGGAAAATCGGCACGCCGATCAGCGCGGTGACCGCACCGACCGGGATTTCGGCCGGCGGGGTGGCGATGCGGCCCAAAAGGTCGCCTGATGTCACCAGAAAGGCGCCCAGAAGTGCCGAAATCGGCAGTGACTTGGCCAGCGAGAAGCCGACCAGCCGACGTGCGGCATGAGGTGTGATGAGACCGACAAAGCCCAATGGCCCGACAATCGCGACCGCACTCGACGCCAGCACGGTGGCAAGGGCGATGGCCGCCAGCCTGATCGCCCCAACGTTCACGCCGAGCGTCGCCGCCGCATCGTCGCCAAAAGAAAGCAGATCGAGTTTGGCCACCATCACCGGCAGCGCCAACAACCCGCCAATGGTCCAAGGCAGCAGATGCAGCGCGTGCTCCCAGCCACGGGCATAGAGGCTGCCCGACAGCCATAGCAGAACCGTCTCCATGCGGGTCGAGCCCCAGGCGGCGAAGATGCCGAGGCCCAGCGCCTGGAAAGTGATGCCAATGGAGATACCGGCCAGCACCAGCCGCAGCGGGGTCGCGCCGGCACGCCAGGCGACAAGGTAGGTCAAGGTTGCTGCAACCAGACCGCCAACGAGCGCGACGAAGGGCAAGGGTGCGACCGGATATGAGGTCAGCTTGCTGCCGTCGGTCTGACCCCAATAGACGGTGAAAAGCAGGAAGATCATCACGGCAAACATGGCGCCGCCAGAAATGCCGAGCACGTTGGGGTCGGTCAGCGGATTGCGTGTGGCCGCCTGCAGCAGATGCCCCGAAACAGCGAGATGAATGCCAACGAGGATGCCGATGGCAACGCGGGGCAGCCGGATGTCCCACACGATGCCGGCGTCGTCGCCCTTGCGGAAAAACAGGGCTTCGAGCCCGTGTTGCAGGCCGAGATCGGCGGCACCGTTGAGCGCGGCGAGAAGTGCCAGGGCAACGAGCGCGCAGAAGGTGACAGCCGCTGTCGGCCAGAATGGAAGCCTGCTCACGCCGTCTTCCTCCAGACCATGTGGATGAGGAAGGGGCCGCCGACGATTGCCGTAACTACGCCGATCGGCAGTTCGCGCGGGGCAGCCATGAAGCGCGCCAGCGTATCGGCGGTCAGCAGCGCAATCGCGCCCAGAACGGCCGAGACGGGCAGCAGAACCTGATGCCTGACACCAACGATGCTGCGGGCGATGTGGGGAATGCACAGGCCAAGAAAGCCGATGGGGCCCGCGACGGCCACGACGCCGACCGACAGGACGATCGCCGTCAGAGCACCGGCAAGGCGCCAGAAGCGCACATTGAGCCCGAGCGTTTCGGCAGCCTCGTCGCCAAGCGCGAGCAGATCGAGAGGCCGCGCCAGCACGACGCAGGCACACAGACCCACCACGGCCCAGGGCAGYAGGATGATGAGATGCTGCCAGCCGCGGCCGGCAAGTCCGCCGGTGAGCCAGAAGAACACCGAGGCGACCGTCGGCCCAGCGTGGATCAGTGCCGTGGTGATGCCTGCGGCGCAAAAGAAGGCGACGGCGGACCCTGCCAGCGCCAGCCTGACCGGCGACAGGCCGCCCGCAGACGCGATCAGCAGGCTGGTACCGCCAGCCAGCAATCCGCCGGCGAGGCCGATGAACGGATGGGCGATGGCCGGCACCGAGGGCACGAAGACGTAGAAAACGACGATGGCAAAGCTTGCGCCGGTCAGGACGCCGGTCAGGTCCGGCGACGCGAGTGCGTTGCGCGCCACGCCTTGCATCACAACGCCCGAACAGGCGAGCGCTGCTCCGGCCAGGATGGCCAGGAGTTCACGCGGAATGCGCAGTTTCCACAAGATCGCCGCTTCAGGCCCAGCGCTTCGCCCCAGCAGTGCATCGATGACCACCTGAAACGGCGTGGTCACGCCGCCGACGAACAGCCCGGCAAAACCGATGCCAGCGAGCACGACCAGGCCGGCAACCATCAAGCCGACGATGCCGAAACAGCCTTTGCTGCTCAGTTTCGCGGCTCCGCCGTCACAAGATGCGCTGCCGATCAGCAATGTCATTGCGCCGCGCCGGTCTTCTGGTGAAGGAACATCGTTCGCATCGCGCGGCCATGTTTATTGGTGAGGACAATTATCAAGTTTTATGGCAAATTGCCCAGCAGGACCCAATGTGCAATCGAAAACTTCTCAATCCGGCATGCAAAACTCTCAAGCAGGACCCTCCCGGTTCCCGTCTTTGAACACCTTGCCCGCGTTCGTTGCGGTTGCCCGCACGGGCAGCCTGACGCTGGCGGCCGAGGAACTGTGCCTGACACCGAGCGCGATCAGCAGGCAGATCAAGACGCTTGAGGAGAGCCTCGGCGCGTTTCTTTTCCAGCGTAGCCACAACGCTGTCGTATTGACCGAGTCCGGGCGACGCTTCCTCGCCCATGCGAAGGGTGCTCTGGCTCTTGTCGAAACCGGCGCGCGTGAGATTTCGCCCCATCGGGCGCGGCTGACCGTTCAAGCTCCGATCACGCTGACGCAGCGCTGGCTGATCCCGCGCATCGGATCGTTCAGAAGCAGCTGCCCGGGAGCTGATCTGTCATTTCGTTCGCAAAAGCCCGGCAATGATGCGGCGGATCTTACGATCGGCTATGTCAGGGGCACGGAGACGACCGCATTTTCGAATGCGTTCCTGTTGGACAAGACTGTCAGCGTCTGCACGCCTCAACTGTTGCGCGGGCTCGCCGGGCCGCTTTCGCCTGAAGCGCTGTTCGACTTGCCGGTTCTGCTCGACACGGCGGACGCGTGGTCATGGCTGCAATGGTCGGCATCTGCCGGGGTGGCGTTTGCGCCCAAGGCGGGCGCCATCACATTCGATACCGACGAAGCGGCCATCGACGCCTGCATTTCAGGTTTGGGCGTAGGGCAAGCCAATCCTGCTTTCATCGAAAACGAGCTCAGGAGTGGCATGCTGGTGGCGCTGTGCCCTGAAATAACAGCGATCGTCGGCGCCTATGAAGCGTCGATAGATACTTCCACGGCGCTGAGCCAGCAGTTCTCGTCCTGGCTCAGCCAATGGGATTCGGGATCGGCTGCTATCTGATTGGTCAGGCAGGCAGTTTCGGCGCCGCGTGATTCGGCCGATCAGGATGAGAAGATTGACCAGTTCATTCTTTTGGTCAGTTTCTCCAGCGCAATCGAGCCGAGCATCGAGTTGCCGCGATCATTCAAGCCAGGCGACCAAACCGCAATCGATGCAACTCCGGGCACGATCGCCAATATCCCGCCACCGACGCCGCTCTTGCCGGGAATGCCGACGCGGAAGGCGAATTCACCTGAGCCGTCGTAATGGCCGCAAGTGAGCATCAGGGCATTGATGCGCCGGGCACGCTCGCCTGAAATGACCGTGTGGTTCAAGGATGGAATTCTGCCGGAGTTTGCCAGGAAGCGCCCGGCATTCGCCAATTGCTTGCAGCTCATCGCGATGGCGCAGTGATGGAAATAGACCCCAAGCGTCAGCTCCGGCGCGTGGTTCAGGTTGCCAAACCCCTTGAGATAATTGGCAAGCGCGAAGTTGCGGTAACCGGTAGCGCGTTCGGAATTGGCGACGTCGCGGTCGATCACGATGGTATCGTCATCGGCAAGGGAGCGCACAAAGCTCAGGATCTCGCCGATGGCCTCGCGCGGTTGATGGCCGGCCAAGAGCACATCAGAGACAACGATCGCACCGGCATTGATGAATGGGTTTCGGGGTATCCCCTCTTCCCGCTCCAGCTGGACAATGGAATTGAAGGGCGTGCCCGAAGGCTCCCGGCCAACTCGGTTCCACAAGGTGTCGCCAGCTCGCCCCAAAGCCAGCGCCAGGGTGAACACCTTGGATATGCTCTGAATTGAAAAGGGTTCGTCGGCATCGCCCGCAGCCACCACCTCGCCATCATTCATGATGACCGCAATCCCGAATTTCGCCGGATCGACCTTGCCAAGCTCCGGGATGTAGGAAGCGACCTCGCCGCGCTCAGGCGCGTTCGCCATCTCCGCAACCACTTCGTCCAGAACATCTTTCAATTGAGACATCGCGGTTCCTGCAAAGCCGTCCGGCTAGAATCGAATTGTGTCGTCAGTAATCCACTTTACATGCGCCCAAGCCAAGCGCGGCGGCAATCGACCTGCCCTTGGGGCACCCGGCAAGAGCATTGGGAACGCGGCAACACATGGCCACCAGTGTCCCCTTACCGCCTGCACTTGCCCTTGAAACACGCGTTTTGGCACGATTGCGACAGTTGCGCACCACGACCAGCGCTTGATGAATCCAAGTGTAGTGCTATCGTTCTACTGAAGCGTGATCAGCAAAACCGAATCCGGCTTTGCATTCGATCATGCCCTGGCCTAGTGGATCCGCCCACAGGCCGGTCGCCAGGGGGCGAATGACTTTGGTCAACAAGGGGCGGACCAGGGTGGGGAGTGGCAAACGATTGGCGGAGCTATCCGAACAATTCATCGATCAGATCTACGAGGCTTCCTTCATACCGGAGAAGTGGCCCGTATTACTTGATGGGTTGGCGCAAGCCGTAGAGGGCCTGGGCGGCTATCTCTTCACCATCAGCCAGGGTGCGTCGGCCTATCTCGCTTCGGAAGCGGTCGCGCCGCACGTGGAAGCGTTCATGCGCGAGGGCTGGATGACGGTCAACGCGCGCGGGGCCCGCGCGGAGGCC
>NZ_JBFUKO010000169.1:0-9191 GCF_056400805.1 Aminobacter sp. P4_H6_2 | reverse complement strand
AGGTGACGATGCTGGTGTTCTCCGGCGCGTCGATCATGTGCGTGGCCTCGGCCATCGACCCGCTGCGCGCGGCCAATCGCATAGCTGGCGAAACACTGTTCGATTTCCGGCTGGTCTCGACAACTGGCGAGCCGGCGATCACCACCTGCGGCCTACCGGTGGCAGTCAGCGGCGCCTTCGACCCCGACGAGACAAGTGACGTGATCGTCGTCATCGCCGGCTTCGGCACGCAAGGCTACGCCACCTCGAAGCTGCTTGGCGGCTTGCGGCGAGCAGCCCGCAGCGCACGCGCGGTCGGCGGTGTCGAAGCCGGCACATGGCTCGTCGCGCGCGCCGGTTTGCTCGAAGGACGCGCCGCCACCACCCATTGGGAAGACATGGAGGATTTTTCCACTGCCTTTCCTGAAATCGACGTGCGGCCCGACCGCTACATCATCGACGGGCCGGTGTTCACCTGCGGCGGTGCCGCGCCGACTTTCGACCTGATGCTGCATCTTGTGCGTTCACGACTCGGCATGGCAGTCGCGCTCGATGTCGCCAGCGTGTTCATCTACGACCAGTCGCGCGCGGCGACCGACGCCCAGCCTCTGGTTTCGCTCGGCCGGCTCGACGGCTACGACTCGCGTCTTGCCCAGGCCGTCCGTCTGATGGAGGCGCATGTCGACCAGCCGCTGACCATCGCAGCAATCGCCAAGCGCGCGGGCGTGACTTCGCGGACGTTGGAAAGCATCTTCCGTGCCTCGATCGGCGAGACCCCCGGTGCTTACTATCTCCGCCTGCGCCTGAGTGCTGCCCGCCGGCTGGTGATCGACACCAAGGTCAGCATGGCCGAAGTGGCCGAGCGTACCGGTTTTTCCTCGGCGGCAGTCTTCTCGCGCAGTTTTTCCCACGCATTCGGCGCAGCGCCAGTCAGGCTACGGCGAGGTTAGCCTCGGTTCGCCATAATCCACTCGACTGCGGCCGTGAGATCGTCGACCAGAGCCGTGGGCGCGGGATCAAACCTCGCCTCATCGCCCGGACGATATTTGCCCGTCCGAACGAGCAGGCCCGCACCCATGCCAGCCCTCAACGCCCCGGCGACATCGCTCTCGGCATCATCGCCGACCATCACCGCGTCACCGGATGCACAACCCAGCCCCGCGAGCGCGGCATGGAAGAAGTCGGGCGATGGTTTTCCGAGCACGGTCGCCCGCCGGCCGCTGGCAAATTCCAGCGCGGTGACGAAGGCACCGGCATCGAGGCTGAGCTTGCCGTCGGCATCCTTGAACGTGCGGTTGGTGGCAAGCGCCAGGAATTCCGCGCCGCCGATCAGTTCGCGGAATGCCCGGTTGAGCTTCACATAGTCGAACGCCTCGCCGGCATCGCCAACGACCACTGCTTTACGCGGCCCGTTTCCACATCCGACGAATTCCGGCTCAAGATCGGGATGGACAAGCAGATGCGGCGAGCATCCATGCGCGCGCAGCCAATCCACGGCCGCTCGCGCAGGCGTCAGCAATTCGTCGTCTCTGACGACGACACCGAGGCCGGCGAGTTGCTTGATGATCGCTAGGTGCGGCGAGCGTGTGGTGTTGCTGACGAAGCGAACGGCCAGGCCTGCCGACCGCAACCGCTCCACAGCATCGACCGCGCCCGGTATCGGCGTGCCGCCGTCATAGACGACGCCGGAAAGGTCCAGAAGCACGGCGCGTATCATGAACGAAGGATGGCGGACCATCCTTCGTTCGTCAAACTCGAGCTGTCAGGCGGCGCGGCTTTCCGAACCGATGCGCGATCGCATGCTCTGGGCAAGCACGGCTTCGAGCCGCAGAGCAACCGCCCGGCTCCAATCGTTCGACTGTTYGGCCTCCACAAGCGGAGGCAGGGCCATCAGGCGATCGACGAATGAAGCGGTCTGCGACCGGCAAAGCAGGGCGTCGATCTCAGGCTCGTTGGAATATGTGGTGAAAGTCTTTTGTTCCCGTCTCATACGCCGTAAGTCACTGATTCGACGGGCGTCTTGAGGGCGAGAAAGAGGCATTACGGCGGCAAGGGGGAAGTGCTGATTCCCCCTCGCCGATTGGTTGCGGCATCAAACGTAACAGTTGACGACGTTTTCCAAATACTCCTGCCGGCCCGACTTCGGCTGCGGCTCGATGCCGTCCTTGATCACGCGGGCGGAGATGTCTTCGAGTGTGCGCTGGCCGGCCAGCATCGCCTTGGCTTCGGCCGTATTCCAGCCAGCGTAGCGGGTGTCGAGCGGGGCGGACAGCGCCTTGTCCTCGATCATCTTCGCTGCTGCCTTGAGGCCGCGGGCGCAGGCGTCCATGCCACCGACATGGGCGATCAGCAGGTCCTCGGGATCGAGCGACTGGCGGCGCAGCTTGGCGTCGAAATTGGTGCCGCCCGTCTTGAAGCCGCCGCCTGCAAGCACCTGGTAATAGGCAAGCGCCATTTCGGGCACATTGTTGGGGAACTGGTCGGTATCCCAGCCCGACTGGTAGTCGTTGCGATTCATGTCGATCGAACCGAAGATGCCGAGCGCGTTGGCGGTCGCGAGCTCGTGTTCGAAGGAGTGGCCGGCAAGGATCGCGTGGCCCTGTTCGATATTGACCTTCACTTCGTTCTCAAGCCCGTACTTCCGGAGGAAGCCGTAAACGGTGGCGACGTCATAATCATACTGGTGCTTGGTCGGCTCCTGCGGCTTGGGCTCGATCAAGATGGTGCCGGTGAAGCCGATCTTGTGCTTGTAGTCGACGACCAGATTGAGGAAACGACCCATCTGGTCGAGCTCGCGGCCCATGTCGGTGTTGAGCAGTGTCTCATAACCCTCACGGCCGCCCCACAGCACGTAGTTCTCGCCCTTGAGGCGCTTGGTGACGTCGATGCAATGCTTCACTGTCGCGGCCGCATAGGCGAAGACGTCGGGATCGGGATTGGTGGCAGCACCCGACATGAAGCGGCGGTTGGAAAACAGGTTCGCAGTCCCCCAAAGCAGCTTGACGCCGGTCTGCTTCATCTTGCCTTCGAAATGGTCGGCGATATCGTCGAGGCGCTTGGCGCTCTCGGTGAAGGTGGCGCCCTCGGGCCGGACATCGGCATCGTGGAAGCAGTAGTAGGGAACACCGAGCAACGAGAACAGCTCGAAAGCCACATCGGCCTTCAGCTTGGCATGCTCCATCGTCTCGCCAAACCAGGGCCGTTCGAATGTCTGGCCGCCGAACGGATCGCCGCCCGGCCAGGCGAAGGTGTGCCAATAGGCCACGGCAAAGCGCAGATGATCTTCGAGGCGCTTGCCGAGCACGATTTCGTCGGGATTGTAGTGGCGGTAGGCCAGCGGGTTGGTGCTGCTGGTGCCTTCATATTTGACGGGCTTGATGTCGCCGAAATAGCCGGTGCTCATAGGGGGGACTCCTTTCAATGAGTGCCGATAACCGCCCGCTGCGGGGCGGCGTGCGAAATTCCGAATTCGATTACCTCTGCGGTAATTGGTCTGGATCGAGCCCAATGGCAAAACGGCTGCGTCAACGAAGACATCCCTGACGGAGACCTCAAATGACCGACCACAACACCATCGCCCAGAACTACATCGCAGCCTGGAACGAGACCGACGCCACGCGCCGCGCCGGACTCGTGGAAGCTGCATTCACCACCGATATTCTGTACCGCGACCCGATCATGCAGGGCGACGGCCACCAAGGCATCACGACACTGGTCCAGGGCGTCCACGCGCAGTTCCCGGGCTTCCGCTTCACGCTCAAGGGCAATGTCGACGGCTTCGGCGACAATGTCCGCTTTTCCTGGGGCCTTGGCCCTGATGGTGCCGAAGCCGTGATCGAAGGCACCGATTTCGGCGTCCTCGAAAATGGCAGGCTGAGCCGCGTCACCGGCTTCCTCGACAAGGTGCCGACATAAGCCGGCATCCCCTGCTTTGGGCTCAGGCAGCATCTGTCGCGGCCTTGATGGCTGGATAAAGCCTGCGATAGCGCCGGTAAGCCTGGTCATAGGCGCCAGCGAGCGCTGCGACGGGCTCGATGGTTTCGGCGGTCGCGGGCGGCGTGCAGACGGCGTAGGGATCGGCCCCTTCCGCCGCGATCAGGCCTAATCGCGCGGCACCGAAAGCCGCACCGAAGTCGCCATCAGCGGGAATGTCGACGGGAACGCCCAACGCGGTGGCAATCGCCTTCAGCCAGTAGCGCGAGCGCGAACCGCCGCCGATGGCGGTCACCCGTTCCAGCCTGGTGCCGGCCTTCTCAAGCGCTTCAAGGCTGTCGCGGAAAGCAAAGGCCACGCCTTCGAGCACGGCTTGCGTCATCCCCGCACGGTCGATCTCATGGGCAAGACCGGTGAATGAACCCCGGATCGCCGCATCATTGTAGGGCGTGCGCTCGCCCGAGAGATAAGGCAGGAAGTTGACGCCCGACGGCGCACGCAATTCATCGCCCAGTTCGCCGGTCAGTTCGACAGCATTCTTGCCAGTAATATTGCTCAGCCAGTTGAGCGAATCCGTCGCCGACAATATGACGCCCATCTGGTGCCAGGCATTGGGCAGCGCGTGACAGAAGGTGTGAACGGCACTTTCAGGATTGGGCAGGTAAGCGCCGTTGGCGGCAAATAGCACGCCAGATGTGCCGAGCGACACAAAGGCAGAGCCCGGCCGAACGGTGCCCATGCCACAGGCTGAAGCCGCGTTGTCGCCTGCCCCACCTGCGATCACGACCGAAGGTGCCATGCCCCATTTGGCAGCCAGTTCGGCGCGCAATTGCCCCGCACGCTCGGTGCCTTCGACCAGATGCGGCATGTGGCTTTCATCGAGATCGGTCGCTGCCAGAAGTTCGGGTGACCAGCGTCTCCCCGCAACATCAAGCCATGCGGTTCCGGCAGAGTCCGACATTTCGGAGATGTGCTCGCCCGACAGCCAGAGCCGGAGATAATCCTTGGGCAAAAGCACCTTCGCCACCTTGGCGAAAATGGCCGGCTCGTTGGCCTTCACCCAGGCCAGCTTGGGTGCGGTGAAGCCGGGGAAAACGATGTTGCCGGTAATCTTGCGGAAGCGCGGATCGGCGTCGAGCCTGGCGGCTTCGGCATGGCTGCGCGTGTCGTTCCACAGGATGCAGGGGCGCAGCACATTGCCGCCGGCGTCGAGCAGCGTCGCGCCATGCATCTGGCCGGACAGGCCGATGCCACGAACGGCAGCAAGTTCTCTGGGATAGGCCGCCTTGAGCTCGGCAATCGCTTCTTCGGTGGCGCGGATCCAGTCGGCCGGGTTCTGCTCGGACCAGCCGGGATGCGGCCGCGACACGTCGAGCGAACCGTGACCGGAGCCGACCACCTTCTGCTCGGCGTCGATGAGTAGCGCCTTGACGCCCGATGTGCCGAGATCCAGCCCGAGATACATGATTACTCCTCCCGATGGCGTGCGCAAAAACTCAGCGCCACGGCCTCGCAGTTTCAGCGGCGATGACCCGAAAACGGCCAAGCCTCAGACCCGTTCCTCCGACGGACATCGTTTCATATCAAAAAATCCGTGGTCTGAAAGTGGTAGTGCGGCTATTTTTTTCGAATCTCGCAAAAAATATCAAGGCACTGCGCAAACAGGGCGACCCGGTCATCCATGGGCGAGAAATGCCGCGCGTTGGACAAACAGCTGGGACAACKGGCTGGCCGGTCTTGCTGCGTTCCGCTCGGTGGCGAGGGTGACGGCAAGCGCATCATCACCGGCCCGAAGTGCCGCCTCGATCAGCGTCAGGTCAATGACGTCGCGTTGGGCATGGCTGCCGCCGAAACGATGCGCAATGGCGCGCACCGGCTGGAGCAGACGTGCAGTCTCGCCATAACGCCCCTCGCCGAACGCCTTGACTGCGAGCGAGACCGGATGGCCGACGTCGCGCGTGAAGGCGGCATTGTCGTCTTCTCCTGCGATAGCCTCGCGCTGCGCCACGAGCAGCGCCCGCGCCGGTGCTTCGAGCCCGGCGCCGACGAAAGCCATCATCGCATGCGCGTCGTTGAAGGCGTAGTTGCCGGCGGCGGCTTTCGGCTCCCAGTTGGCTGCAACGGTGACCCAGCGGTCGCCGACATCGACGCCGCCGAGATGCAGCCGCCACAGGATCGCCGTGGCATCGACCATGTCGAGCGCCACCGTCGAGCGCGCGCCGTAGATCGGTCCGTCAAATAGCGCGAGCACCTCGTCGGTCTCGCCGAGATCGTAGTGGAACAGCGCCAGATGCCACCAGTTGTGGACCTGGAGAAAGCTCTCTTTCGTCCAGGCCTCGGCATTGGCGCGCATCCAGGCGATACCATCGCGCTGGCGGCTTTGCATTTCCATGACATGCGCCACGGCATGCTGCGCCCAGCCGTCGCGCGGCTCGATCGCAACCGCCTCGCGGCCCAGGGCCTCCGCCTTTATATATTCGCCCATCTCCTCGAAGCCGAAGGCCTGCATGCCCAGGATCGCGTGATATCCTGGCATGCTTGGGCTCCACGCCGGCATTGCGTGGGCGATGCGGTCACGCAGCATGCGCGCATTGCCGGTGAAGAAGTCGATCTGATGGCCGGCCTGCAGCGCCAGCGCATCGCGCGGGTATTCGATGGTCAACTGTTCAAGGATACGCCCGGCATCATGCCAGTGGCCGTTGGCAAGGCGGCCAAGTGCTTCGACATGCGCCCTTTCCCTCGCTGTTGCAGCCAGCCCTGCTGCCATGGCATGGCAATCGCTGGCCACGCCCATTGCCTCGCGCTCGGTCGAAAGGCCATAGAGCCAGCCTTTCAGCACATGCGCCATGACGAAATCGGGCGCTGCAGCAATCGCCGCATTGGCCGAGCCGACCGGATCGCCGACGAAGCGCTGCAGTTCGCTCACGCCGCGCTCATAGTGCGCCAGGGCGGCGTCGCCAGTACCCGAAAGCGTGAGACCCAGCCGATCCCTCACCACCGCATCAAACCTCAGTGTCCGGTGCGCACCGCGGCAGCCGCGATGCCGGCGCCGACCAGCAGCGTGCCGCCGGTACGGTTGAAGATGCGAATGGCGCGCGGATTGGCGACCACGCTGCGAGCACGCGCCGCGACCAGCGCGTATCCGAAGGCATTGGCGAATGCGAGCGTCAGGAAGGTCAGTTCGAAGATCAACATCTGGGTCCAGAAATCGCCGTTGCGGTCGAGGAACTGGGGCAGGAAGGCAACGAAGAATGTGATGCTCTTGGGGTTGAGCGCGGTCACGATCCAGGCATGCGCCATCATCTTTGCCGCAGACGAAGCGTCCGTCCGTGGCTTGGCGTCAAGCGCTCCACCGGCGCGGAACAGCTTGATGCCGAGATAGATGAGATAGGCAGCGCCTATCCACTTCAGCAAGGTGAAGACGGTGGCCGAAGCCGCAAGCAGCGCGCCGATGCCGAGCATCGACAGGGTCATTGCGGTGAAATCGCCAAGTGCTACGCCGACCGCCATCGGCAGCGCCGTGCGCCAGCCTTGGCCGAGCGCGTAGGATACAACCAGCAGGATGGTCGGCCCCGGAATGACGAGCAGCACCGCGGACGCGGCGGCAAAGGCGGCCCAGCTTTCAAACGACATGTAAACGCTCCCTCTTTGTATCTGGGATCAAGCTCCGCCACGGCACCGATGTAAAGCCCTTAACGCAGCACATGCGGCGTTCATGCTTTTTCAACCATGAATGGTGAAAATGCGAACTATCCAGCCGGGTCCGCCCGGTGTCTGGCCGCCCCCGCGTAAACAGTGGAATTGTGCCGTGTCGAAATCGCCTGCCCCCTCGAAGCCCGACCTTAACGATCGCGCCCCGAATTTTGCCTCGCGCCGCAAAGTGCTCTTCGGCCTCGGCGCCGCCGGCCTGCTCGCGGGCTGCAGCCGCAGCATGGATTTCGAACTCCCGGCCATGGGGCTCGACACCACCACGACCGGTTCGATCCGGCCGCAGATCAGCGTCGACAAGCAGGTCACCCGCCCCGAGTTGATGTATGCGTCCTTCACCGACGAAGGATACCAGCTGCCCGAAATCCCGTTCGCCAAGGTCGACCCGAAATTCCGCCGCCAGATCGTTGTCGATCCGACCGGCGAAGCACCCGGCACGATCGTTGTTCGGCTGCAGGAACGCTATCTCTATCTTGTCCAGCCCGGCGGCGACGCCATCCGCTACGGTGTCGGCATCGGCCGCGACGGCTTCTTGTGGAATGGCCGCGCCAATATCCAGTACGGCAAGAAGTGGCCGACCTGGACGCCGCCCCGCGAGATGATCGCGCGCAAGCCGGAGCTCGTTAAGTGGGCTGGCGGCCAGCCCGGCGGCCTCGACAATCCGCTCGGCGCACGCGCGCTCTACATCTTCAAGGATGGCCAGGACACCGGCTACCGCGTCCACGGCTCACCCGAATGGTGGACCATCGGCCAGGCGATGTCGTCGGGCTGCGTGCGCATGATCAATCAGGACGTCATCGACCTCTACAGCCGCGTCAACGGCAAGACGCCGATCGTCGTCGGCTAGCTGGCGGCCGGCCGGAGCATTGGCCCCGGCCCAAAGCCCTGAATCTCCCATTGCGTCCGCTCCCCGGAAGGGCGCATGCTCAAGAAAATGCCAGATGGGAGGACAACGTCCATGCCTTCGACATTCGTGATCGCGCAAGGCGGCGGACCGACCGCCGTGATCAACCAGACGATGGCCGGCGCTGTGCTCGAAATCCGCCGCCGCCACCCCAAGGCACGCATTCTGGGCGCGCGCCATGGCGTGCGCGGCATTCGCGACGGCGACTATGTCGACCTGACCGACATTGCAGAAGAACAGCTTCTGCGCATAGCCGCGACGCCCAGTGCTGCCCTTGGCAGCACACGCGACAAGCCCGACGCTGCCTATTGCCAAGTCATCCTCGAGGGGCTGAAGAAAGCCGACGCCCGCGCCTTCATCTATATCGGCGGCAACGACACCGCCGGCACCCAGCAGATCCTGGCCGACGCAGCGCAAGGTGCCATTGCTTTCGTGCACGCGCCCAAGACCATCGACAACGATCTCGAGGAAAACGACCACGTGCCGGGCTTCATCTCGGCGGCCGAATTCGTTGCCGGCGCCTTTCTCAGCGTCGATCTCGATTTCCGCGCATTGCCAGGCATCTATGTCGGCATCGTCATGGGCCGCCACGCCGGCTTTCTGACCGCTGCTGCGGCGGCCTGGCGCGACGACACCAGCGACGGCCCGCACCTGATCTATGTGCCCG
>NZ_JBFUKO010000168.1:0-9214 GCF_056400805.1 Aminobacter sp. P4_H6_2 | reverse complement strand
GGCTTTTATGACGGCTGCCTTGGCATCCGGTGCCTTGGCCGGCTTGGCCGGCGGCTTCGTTCCAGGCTTGGCCGACGCCGCGACCTTTGGTGCGGCAGCCGGCTTGGCCGATTTCGCTTGAGCCTTGGGCGCGGACGCTGCCTTCACCGGGGATCTGACGACCGCTGCTTTTGGCTCCGGCTTGCCAGCTTTTGGCACCGCAGCTTTTGACGCTGCTTTTGAAGCCGGCGCTGCCATGGCGGCTTTCGCCGACGCAGCCTTTGTGGTCGCTACCTTCGGTGCAACCTTCGCAGGTTTTGCCGCCGCCTTGGCTGCTGGTTTCGCAGCCGGAGCCTTGGCCGGTTTTGCAACCGCTTTCGACGCGTCGGCCTTCACCACCGCCGGCTTGACCATTACAGGAGCTTTGGCGACCGGAGCGGCCGAAGCAACAGTTTTGGCCGGTGCCTTCGGTTTGGCAACAGCCTTTGCTGCGGGTGCAGCCTTTGCCGGCTTGGGTGAAGCCATCAGTCCGGCGGCAGGTGCGGCAGTGGACTTTGCCTTCGGCGCCTTCGCCTTGGCCGCAGCAGCCTGGGTGGTTGGCTCGGCAGCAATCCTGGCATCCCGGGCTTCGACCTGCGCCGCCTTCGACGCGCCCCTGGAGACCGTCACGATCTCGCCGTCGCCATCGCTGTGACTGATCGTGTCGCTGACCGGACCGGCCATCATCGACGATGACGCGCTTGGACCATGCGCCGGATCAGGCACGCCCTCGAGTTCCTCGATCACCTGCTCGTCGCCGACCTCGACCAGGACGGTGGTGACTTCCTCGTCATCGACGCCGAGATAGGCGGCAATGACCTTCGGATCGGTCCTGACCGACGTCGGGTCGCCGTCGGAAATCTTGCGGCCGTATTCGAGCACCACCACGTGGTCGGAGATCTGCATGACCACCGACATGTCGTGCTCGATGAGCAGGATCGACGTGCCGGTATTTTCCTTGATGTCGATAAGCAGCGTGTTGAGCGCCAACGATTCCTTCGGATTGAGACCGGCGGCCGGCTCGTCGAGGCAAAGGAGTTCCGGCTCGGTACACATGGCACGCGCGATCTCGAGCCGCCGCTGTGCACCATAAGGCAGATCGCCCGCCGGATCGTCGGCACGGTCGATCAACTCGCACTTTTCGAGCCAATGCTTGGCGATATCGACCGATTCGGCCGAAGCCTTGCGATAGCCGCCGAGCCCGAGCAGCCCCATGACCGTATAGCCAGAAGCCTTCATCAGCTTGTTGTGCTGCGCCACCAGCAGATTTTCGAGCAGCGTCATGCCCGAAAACAGCCGGATGTTCTGGAAGGTACGCGCCACCTTGGCCTTGGCCGTGATCTGGAAGTCGGGCATGCGCTCGAGCAGGAATTCTCCGCCCTCACGTCCGGTGAAGCGGATCATGCCTTCGGTCGGCTTGTAGAAGCCGGTGATGCAGTTGAAGACCGTGGTTTTGCCAGCGCCGTTCGGGCCGATCAGCGCAGTGATTTCACCACGCCTGGCTTCGAACGACAGGTCGCCGATGGCAACCAGGCCGCCAAACTTCATCGACAGATGCTCGACCTGCAGGATCGGCGTGTTCATCGAAACGCTCGCGTTCATCAGCCGTGCCCTTCCTTGGTGAAGGAGCTGGAGATGGCTTTTCGCTCATGCAGGAAGGCGGTGGGCTCTCGACTGCCGACGAAACCTCGCGGCTTCCACAGCATCACGATGACCATGGCCATGCCGAACAGCAGCATGCGGTAGAGTTCCGGCGTGAAATCAGACCCGAAGACCACCTTGAGGAACTCCATTTCGCGCAGGATTTCGGTGCCGCCGATCATCACCGCGGCCGCGACCGCGATGCCGACAAGCGAACCCATGCCCCCGAGCACGACGATGGCAAGGATGATCGCCGATTCCAGGAACACGAAGGATTCGGGCGAAACGAAGCCCTGGCGGGCGGCGAAGAACGAGCCGGCGAAACCGCCGAACATCGCACCCGTGGCAAAGGCGGTCAGCTTGGTCGTCGTCGTGTTGATACCGAGCGAGCGGCAGGCGATTTCATCCTCGCGCAGCGCTTCCCACGCACGTCCGACCGGCATGCGCCGCAGCCGGATGGTGACGAAAGCGGTCAGCAGTGCCAAGGCCAGGATGAGGTA
Organism: Aminobacter sp. P4_H6_2; assembly: GCF_056400805.1. Taxonomy (NCBI): domain Bacteria; kingdom Pseudomonadati; phylum Pseudomonadota; class Alphaproteobacteria; order Hyphomicrobiales; family Phyllobacteriaceae; genus Aminobacter; species Aminobacter sp. P4_H6_2. Next base: position 7,055 of record NZ_JBFUKO010000168.1, on the reverse strand, counting down.
ATAAAGGAAGATCTTGTAGTAGGCGCCGGACTGGGCGATGCCGAGCACCTTGGCGATGTAGTTGGGATCCGAGACGTTGAACGACATCAGTCCAAAGAAGCTGACTTTGGGAATGCCCGAGATGCCGGCTGCGCCATTGGTCACTTCGCGCCAGTTGATCAGCACCAGGCGGATGATCTCACCGAAGGCCAGTGTCACGATCGCGAGGTAGTCGCCTCGTAGCCGCAACACAGGGAAGCCGAGCATGACGCCCCAGAAGGCGGCCATGCAGCCAGCCACCGGCAGCAGGATCCAGAACGACCAGCCGAGATGCGTCGCCAGCAGTGCATAGGCATAGGCGCCGACGGCATAGAAGGCGACATAGCCAAGGTCGAGCAGGCCGGCGAGACCGACCACGATGTTCAGGCCCCAGGCGAGCATGACATAGATCAGGATCTGGATGCCGAAATTGTCGACCCACTTGAGCGAGCCCTGGAAACCGGACGCCATCGAACCCGAGATCAGCGTCAGCGTTACCACGACAAAGATCGGGTAGATCACCAGAACGCCGATACCCAGCGCCGAGAAATGCGCATGGATGAAGGTACGGAAATAAAACAGCACCGACGCCAAGGCGTAAATGATGGTCAGCGCGCGCAAGAAACGCACATAACCGGCGAGCGTTGGCCCGAATATCCCGTCAAGCGAACCAGCGAAGATCAGCAGCCCCGCGGCGATCACGAGGGCCGCGATGAAAAAGGGCAGCCGGAAGAACCGCGTCGCCACGCTGTCAGGCAACAGGCCGCTGGCAACGTTGACGATCTTCTGCCGTGCCAGGAACGGCTGACCGTAGGCGACGTAGACAAAGCGTCCGACCATCACCAGGGAAACGATGATGGCAAGCAGGCCCCAGCGCGGAACGAGGATCAGCTCGTTGCGGATGTTCTGGTCGGTCCTGAGGCCTATGAAGAGGAAGAACAGGCCGAAGGAGATGGCACCCGCATAGAGCGCCTCCTTGATGCCGCGTTGAAACGGCGTTGCGGTCTCTTCGCGGAGAGCTTGTGCGATATTGGCCATTGTCTCAGACCTTCTCGACTTCGGGCCGGCCGAGGATGCCGGAGGGCAGGAAGATGAGCACGATGGCGAGGATCGAGAACGCCGCGACATCCTTGTAGTCGATCGAGAAGTAAGCCGACCACATGCTCTCGATAAAGCCGATCATCAGGCCGCCCAGCATGGCGCCCGGCAGCGAGCCGATGCCCCCAAGTACGGCTGCTGTGAAGGCTTTGACGCCGGGAACAAAGCCGTCGGAGAAGGCAACGACACCGTAATACATCAAAAACAGCGTGCCAGCGACGGCGGCAAGGGCCGCGCCCATGATGAAGGTGATGGAGATGGTGCGATCGACGTCGATGCCGAGCAGTGCCGCCATCTTGCGATCCTGCTCGCAGGCGCGCTGCGCGCGGCCAAGCGAGGTCTTGTTGACGAGGTACCAGAACAGCGCCAGCAGAGCGACGGTGACGACAACGATGATGATCTGCTTCAGCGAGATCGAGATGCCACCGACATTGTAGACCGTCGAGACCATCGGCGGGATCGGCTTGTTGCGCGGACCTTGCGTCACCTGGACGAAGTTCGACAGCGCAATCGACATGCCGATTGCAGTGATCAGCGGCGCCAGCCTGAACGAGCCGCGCAGCGGCCGGTAGGCAACCTTTTCGATCGTCCAATTGTACAGGCTGGTCATCAGCATCGCCACGACCATCATGACGAGCAGGAACAGCACGACATGGACCGAGACAAAGATGCTGCTCAGGATCAGGAACACGATCAGCGCGACGAAGGCGCCCAGCATGAAAATGTCGCCATGGGCGAAATTGATCATGCCGATGATGCCGTAGACCATCGTATAGCCAATTGCGATGAGGCCATAGATGGACCCCAGAGTCAGCCCGTTGACCATCTGCTGGACGAAGTACTGCATATGTATGCGGCTCCCCTGGAATGTCGCGCGATGCACGCATTCCTTTTTGATATTTCCCCTAGTCCTAATGTTTCGAGCCTGGATTGCAACGTGATTCTTACACCCGTTGCCGCCTGCCGGACGGCAATTGAAGCCGTCTCCGTTTTTATGTTGTCCAGGCCCTGGACCATTGCGAAACCTATCATTGGCTCAACGCAATGTCTTTGCCGATTCCAGTGATTTTGCGCGCCAAGATCGAAGAATGTAGCGCTCGATAAGCTCACGGCAACAGTTTCTTGCGTCTTACCGCTGATCTCCCTTCTAAGATTGTCTAGACATATTGGCTGTTCCACCTCCCTGCCATACGACTATTTGACTACGAACCCATGTGCGAACGGGTCACGGTCGTCGATGAAGATCGTGCTCAATCGGTCATCCGCGCCCACCCGCCGATTGAGGGAATGATGGCCTTGTTTCCGGAGCCGATGTGCCGGTGCCGCAGGTGTGGCCGTCGATACAGAAGAAGGAATGGCGCGCCATGATGGGTGATACCTTGCGTCAGAAACGTTGGGCCGAAAAGGGGCTGAGATCAAGCGTCGGCTTTTGGCCGAGCATGCGGTCGCGAACCAGCCGGCCGGTTGCCGCCGCCTGGGTCAGCCCGAGATGCCCGTGGCCGAAGGCGTAGTGCACGTTGGGATGGCTGCGCGAGCCGCCAATGACCGGCAGCGAGTCGGGCAGCGACGGGCGGAACCCCATCCATTCGCGCCCACCCGAGGGGTCTAGCCCGGGCAGGAATCGTCTTGCCTTCTCGAGCATCGCCTTTGACCGGGCGTAGTTCGGCGCACGCGCAAGGCCGCCGAGCTCGACCGCCCCGCCAATACGCAGGCCGGTGGCTAGCGGAGTGATGACGAAGCCATGACCGGAAAAGATCAGCTGGCGCTTCACGTCGAATGCGCCGGTCGGAAGCGTGGTGTTGTAGCCACGCTCGGTTTCGAGCGGGATGAAATCGCCAAGCTGGCGCGCCAGCAGATGTGACCAGGCGCCGGCTGCGATCAGCACCTGGCGGGCAAACAGCGTGCGGCCCCGCTTGAGCTGGACCAGGATGCGGTCGCCAGTCTGCCTGACAAGACCGACATCGCCCTTGATAAAGGCTGCACCTTTGGTTTCGGCATAGCGCCAGATCGCCTTGCCGAGATCCTTCGGGTCGGACACCGTCTTCCAGCCGGGCACGAAGGTACCGCGCATGAAGCGGTCGGCGAGCCCGGGCTGGTAGCCAGCAAGCTCGCTCTTTTCGAGATGTCTGCAGGCAATGCCGAAACGGTCGCGCGCCGCCCAACTCGGCAGCGCTGTCTTGAATTCCGCCTGGCTCTCATAGAGTTCCAGCGAGCCGTCTTCGCGCAGCATCGAGCCGGTATTGGAGCGTGCCATCAGCGACGYCCATTCCTGCTCGGCGAGTTTCATCAGCCCGGCTTGCGCTGTGAGGCTGGCCTCGTAGTTGGAGGGCGTCCCGGCCTGCCAGAAGCGATAAAGCCACGGTGCGAGCTGGGGCAGATATGCGGGCGGAATGCTGAGCGGGCCGAGCGGGTCGGCCAGCCACTTCGGCACGTTGCGCATCATGCCCTTGTGGGCGAGCGGCAGCACGTCTGAGAAGGCGAGAGCACCGGCATTGCCGGAACTCGTTTCCTCGCAGGTGCCTGTACGGTCCAAGACCGTCACCTTGCGGCCGGCATCGACGAGATAGGCAGCCGCCGCGATGCCAACGATGCCGGCACCGATGATGGCGATGTCGATCTCCTCGACCGCCGCGCTCATGACTTGCTCCTCCCCAGGGCGTCCCTCCCCGACTGCTTGCAGCGCTCTCCCGACAGCGACTGGCGCTGCATCCCCACCCGATCATTGGTGCCGATTTCAAAAATCTCTGCAAGCTTGATGTTTGCGGACCAGATAGGTCGAGACGTCGAGATCGGGCCATTGCGGCGGCCACCTCCGGCCACATGCTGGGCCCCTCCATTGATATATCAACGATATATGACGGTGCAATCAAGTTGCCGATCCACCTTCGCGCCTGATATATCAAGTATATATCATTGCGCTTTCAAGAGATTCGGTCATGCAAGCTGAGAAACTGGAACCGGCTGCGATACGAGCCTATCTTGAGCTTGAACGGCTGATCGTGACCCTCGAACTTGCCCCTGGCAGCGTTGCCACCGAAGGCGGGCTGATCGATCTGCTCGGTCTCGGCCGCACGCCGGTGCGCGAGGCGATCCAGCGTCTGGCCTGGGAAGGGCTTATCGAGATCAGGCCGCGCGCCGGCCTGGCAATCGCGCCGCTGCATCCCGGCGACTGGCTGCGCGTGCTCGATGCGCGCCGTGGTATCGAGGTTGTGCTTGCCCGTTCGGCGGCCCGTTTCGTCACCCGCGACGCGGCCAACCGGTTTCATGCCGCAGCTCTTGCCATGCAAAAAGCGGTGATCGCTACCGACGTATTTGGCTTTCTCGAAGCCGACAAGGCGATCAATGAAGCACTGGCGCTCGCCGCCGACAACGACTTCGCCGCCCGTCTCGCAGCGCCCCTGCAAACCCACAGCCGCCGCTTCTGGTTCCGCTATCAGCGCGACACCGGGCTCGCAGCATCAGCCGAACATCACGTCGCGCTGATCCGCTCGATCCTCGAACGCGACGAGGATGGCGCTGCCCAAGAGGCGGAGCGATTGATGACGATGCTGCGCGGCCAGGCCGAGGCAGCAGCGACGCGTTAGGCCTCAGGCCTCGAGCATGGCGGCAAGAAGCGGATGTGGCGTTTCAGCAAAAGGATTGACTACGGTAACCCCGCCCCATGTGAAGCCATCCTGCATGTCTTCCGACAGCAACAGACGACAACCGGCACCCGACGCGACGCAGAGTATGACGGCGTCCCAAATACTCAACCTATGGTCGACAGCCAGATCCACCGCCTTGGACATGACATCAGGCGTCGTATTGGCGACGGCAAATGTGTCGCGCCACTGCAGGATCGCGTCGCGTGCTTCCAACGGACTGCGACCTGCCTTGCGCACAAGGACGGTGAACAACTCGCCCAGAACCTGGATCGGCACCAAGGTTTCGTCTTGCGGAATGCGCGTAAGCAGGTCGAGCGCCAAGGCTGCACGACCTGCGTCATTGACGCCTTCCGCATAGGCCAGAATGTTGGTGGCCAGCGCGAACCGCATCAGTGGTCGTAGAGCTCTTCGCGCGACCAACGCCCGACATCGGCCGGAGCCTGCCGGCGCAGGCGCTCCAACAAAATCTGCTTTGCGGCGCGCGCAACCTGGCCGAGTTCAGTTGCTGGCACGAAACGCGCGACAGGCCGGCCGTGGCTTGTCACCACAAAGCTGCTGCCATCGCGCACTTCCCGCAGAAGTCGGGAAAACTCCCGATTGGCATCGGCAGCCGAAATCTTCTCGTCCATACGATCACCATGATATAGTTATTTTCACTACTATAAGGCGATCAACTTTCCCGCTCAAGGTCCAGGGAGGGGAAGCGGCCACCTACATTCTGCATACAGTTACGGAAGAAGAGGACGAAACGTAAAACGGGCGCCCAATGGGCGCCCGCTTCAACTCAGTCTTAGTGATGGATCAATTCATCGTCGGGATGACGAACTCCGCGCCATCCTTGACGCCCGACGGCCAGCGCGACGTCACTGTCTTGGTCTTGGTGTAGAAACGGAATGCATCCGGGCCATGCTGGTTCAGGTCGCCAAAGGACGAAGCCTTCCAGCCGCCGAAGGTGTAGTAGGCGATCGGCACAGGGATCGGCACGTTGATGCCGACCATGCCGACCTGGACGCGGGAGGCGAAGTCGCGAGCCGCATCGCCATCGCGGGTGAAGATGGCAACGCCGTTGCCCATCTCGTGGTCGTTGGCGAGCTTGATCGCGTTCTCGTAGTTCGGCGCGCGAACGACCGACAGCACCGGCCCAAAGATCTCTTCCTTGTAGATGCGCATGTCTGACGTGACGTTGTCGAACAGGCAGCCGCCCATGTAGAAGCCGTTCTCGTAGCCTTGCATCTTGAAGCCGCGGCCATCGACGACAAGCTTGGCGCCTTCCTTGACGCCAATGTCGACGTAACCCTTGATGCGCTCGAGCGCCTCACGCGTCACCACCGGGCCGAAATCGGCCGAGGAGTCGGTCGAAGGGCCGACCTTCAGGCTTTCGACGCGCGGGATCAGCTTTTCCATCAGCCGCTCGGCGGTGTCGTGACCGACAGGAACGGCAACCGAGATCGCCATGCAGCGCTCGCCGGCCGAGCCGTAGCCGGCGCCGATCAGCGCGTCGACGGTCTGGTCCMTGTCCGCGTCGGGCATGATGATCATGTGGTTCTTGGCGCCGCCGAAGCACTGCACGCGCTTACCGTTGGCGCAGCCACGGCTGTAGATGTACTGGGCGATCGGCGTCGAACCGACGAAGCCGACGGCCTTGATATCAGGATCGTCGAGGATCGCGTCGACCACCGTCTTGTCGCCATTGACGACGTTGAGGATGCCCGCCGGAAGACCAGCTTCGAGAAACAGTTCGGCGATGCGCATCGGCACGCCCGGGTCGCGTTCGGACGGCTTCAGGATGAAGGCGTTGCCGCAGGCGATCGCCGGGGCGATCTTCCACAGCGGGATCATCGCCGGGAAGTTGAACGGAGTGATGCCGGCGACCACGCCGAGCGCCTGGCGCATCGAATAGACGTCGATGCCGGGGCCTGCACCGTCAGTGAACTCGCCCTTCAACATGTGCGGGGCGCCGATACAGACTTCGACGACTTCGAGGCCGCGCTGGATGTCGCCCTTGGCGTCGGCAATGGTCTTCCCGTGCTCGCGCGCCAGAAGCTCGGCCAGCGAGTCGTATTCCTTGTTGACCAGTTCGAGGAAGCGCATCAGCACGCGCACGCGGCGCTGTGGGTTGGTGGCGGCCCAGCCGATCTGCGCCGCTTTGGCGTTTTCGACAGCGGCGCGCAGTTCCTGCGCCGAGGCAAGCGCCACGGTGGCGCGCACCGAGCCGTCCATCGGCTGCAGAACGTCCTGCTTGCGTCCGCTGGTGCCGGCGACATGCTTGCCGCCGATGAAATGACCGTAGTCGAC
>NZ_JBFUKO010000167.1:0-9238 GCF_056400805.1 Aminobacter sp. P4_H6_2 | reverse complement strand
GGCTCAACCAGGGCTCGTGGATCGACTACGGCATGTTCTTGCAGAACATCATGATCGCTGCGCGGGCGCGGGGATTGCACACCTGCCCGCAGGCGGCGTTCGCGCCCTATCACCGCCAAATCAGGCCGGTGCTCGGCATCCCCGAAGAAGAGGTCGTGGTCTGCGGCATGGCGCTCGGCCATGAAGACACGTCGAAGCCCGAGAGCACCTTCCGCACCGATCGGGCGCCGCTGGAAGAGTGGGTTCAGTTTTTGAAGTGAGGCGAGGTCAGGTGCTCGTCCGTTTGCTGAAATAAGCGCAGCATTCCATTTCGACCTGTGCGCCGAGCGCCAGACCGTTCACGCCAAATGCCGAGCGCGCAGGCAAGCGGTCCGGGTCGAAATAGCCGATATAAACTTTGTTGAAGTCGGCCCACTTGGACATGTCGGCGAGCATGATCGTGCACTTGAACACGTCGGCGAAGCCGAGCCCGTTTTCCCTAAGCACGATGGCAATGTTCTCCATCGTCTGGCGCGCTTCCGCTTCCATGCCGTCGGACACGAGTTCGAGTGTTCCCGGGCAGTTGCCCAGCGCGCCCGAGAGATAAAGAATGTCGCCAACGCGCACAGCCTGGCCGAACGGCAGCTTGAGGGTCTTGGCGTCAGGCGAATTGATGAATTCCATCGTCGTTTCCTCCCTCAGGACATGTTGCTCAAACTGCTGGGTGATCAGCGCACCTCGTAGCCAACTTCGTCCGAGGCGTGGCACAGCATCTTCCAGAACGAGCGGGCGAACGAGCGGAAGACGTAGAGGTCAAAGTTGTCGGGTCCGCTGCGCTGGATCTGGGTGAAGATGTCGTGATGGGTTGTCGAGATGCCTGACCCTTGCGGGAAGGCGGCGAGCGCAAAATCGATAGCGAAGAGTTTTGCCAAGACCCATTCCGCCTTTGCTCCGGTGATGCGGAGTGCCGTACGGCCATGCGACAGGTCGGTGACGGTTCCGACCGTGGAGGCGACCTTGCCGGCTAAGGTCGTGTCCAATCCCTCCGACGTATCGGTGACCAGGAATTTGCCCGGCGCGAAACCGAAGGCAGCGTATCGTTCCGATGACGCACYAGCGCCAGCGCCGTCGGCCAGCTTGAGGCCGGTGATCGAGCTGATCGCTGCCATCAGCTTCTTTTCCTCGCCCGGCCAGGCCGCGAGCTGGACGATGGAGCCCGGTGCGATCTCCGAAAGGGTCACGCCGACACCATCGACGAAATTGCCGTGGGAGCCGGGCCGGAACACGGGTTCGAGCGGTGAAAGCTGCTCAACCATGCATGCGCTTCCCTTCGGGGTCGAAGAAATGGTGACTGACGATCTCGACCGGCCCGAAGCGGTTGCGCAGCGGATCGGAAACATGGGCGCGCTTGCCGTGACGCGACTTGCCGCCGGAAACCAGCGCCAGCGCGATATATTTACCAAGCGCGGGCGAGAAGCAGGCAGCGGTGATGTGCCCGAGCGAGCCATGCGGGTTTTCGGTGTCGATCTCCGCCACGATATGGGCGCCGCCATTGAGCGGACGATTGTCGAGCGAGATCAGGCCGACCAGTTCGAGACGGCCTGAGGCGACGAGGCCTTCGCGGTCCATCATCGCCGAGCCGATGAAGGGCTTTTTCTTCGACAGCATCCAGCCAAGATGCAGGTCGCGCGCCGAGGTGCGGCCATCGATCTCGGCACCGGTGACGTGGCCCTTTTCGATGCGCATCGTGCCCAGCGCCTCAAGCCCGTAGGGCACCATGCCGAACGGCTTGCCGGCCTCGATCAGCGCTTCCCAGACGTGGGTGCCGTGGCCGGCACCTGAATAGACCTCGAAGGCCATCTCTCCGGAGAAGGACAGGCGGCAGATCATGRCGGGCGCGCCTGCGATCTCGCCATGGACAATGCCCATGAAGGGCAACGCCTCGTTGTCCACCGAGGTACCGGTGACGCAGGATGCGAGGATTTCACGCGCCTTGGGGCCGCCGATGGCCGCACCCGCCCACTGGTCGGTGACCGAGGTCAGGTGCACCTTGAGTTCGGGCCAGACGACGTCGAGGAAATATTCGAGATGCTGCATGACCTTGCCGGCATTGGCCGTGGTCGTGGTCATCAGGAAATCATGCTCGCCAAGCCGCCAGGTGGTGCCGTCGTCAAAGGCGAGGCCGTCCTCGCGCAGCATCAGGCCATAGCGCGCCTTGCCAACGGGCAGCGTCGAAAAGAGGTTGGAGTAGACGCGGTCGAGGAATTCGGCGGCGTCAGGGCCTTGCACGGCGATCTTGCCGAGTGTCGACACATCGACGATGCCAGCGGTTTGGCGGGTCGTCTGCGCTTCTCTGACATAGGCCTGTTCGATGGTCTCGCCCGGCTCGCCATAGATCATCGGACGATGCCACAGGCCGGCCGAATACATCGTCGCACCATTTTCGAGGTGCCAGTCGTGCATCGGCGTCAGCCGGTCGGGCTTGAGGTCGCCGAAGCGCTCGGCGGCAAGCGAGCCGACGGAGACCGGCGCGTAGGGGGGCCTAAAGCGCGTCGTGCCGACTTCGGGGATCGGCTTGCCCACAGCCTCGGCCATGATGGCGAGGCCCGGTACGTTGGAGCCCTTGCCCTGGTCGGTCGCCATGCCAAGCGTGGTGTAGCGCTTGAGGTGCTCGACTGAGACAAAGCCTTCGAGATGGGCAAGGCGAACGTCGTCAGCGGTCACGTCATGCTGGAAATCGACAAAGGCCTTGCCCCTGGCCCTGATCTCGAAGACCGGCGCGGGGCGCGGGTCGAGCGCTGCCGGCTCAACATCGGGCAATGTTCCGTTCTCAAGAGCAGGCTGCCCGGCGGCCTTGCGACCAGCTGCAGTACCTTCGGAAATGGCTTCGGCTGTCGAGAATGTGCCGTTAAATGCCCCCGCGCCGCACCAGCCTTTGCCAGCTTCCGGTGGCAGGAAGGCCTGCAGATCGTCGTCCCAGATTGGTCGCGCGCCGGCCTGGCTGGCGAGATGAATGGTTGGGGTCCAGCCGCCCGAGACGATCAAGCAATCGGCCGCGATGTTGCGCGTGCTGCCGGGTAATACGCCGGCGGCGATGGAAAAGGGCGCCAGCTTCACGCCTGTCAGCTTCTTGCCGCCTTCGGTGCCGATTACCGCATGGCCGGTGAGCAGTTCGGCGCCGCATGCCTGCGCGAGCTTGCGGCAGGCTTCAGAGATGTCCTGGCGCAGGTCGGCGATGGCGACGATGGTGACGCCTGCCTTGTTGAGAGCGGCGGCAGCGCGATAGGCGCTGTCATTGTTGGCGAAGACGGCGATCTTGTCGCCCGGCACAACGCCATACTGGTTGGCGTAGCGCATGGCGGCACTGGCCATCATCACGCTTGGCCGGTCATTGCCCGGAAACACCAGAGGCCGCTCAAAGGCGCCGGTGGCGAGCACGACATTCTTCGCCCGAATGGTCCAGTGGCGATGACGCGGCGCGCCCTTCGAGGAAGATGCCTTGTGATCTCCGACGCGTTCGATGGCGGCCAGCGTGTTGCCGTCGTAGTCGCCCCAGACGGTGGTGCGCTTGAGCAGGCGGACGTTGTCATGGTCCCTGAGCTCGCCGACGATGTCCGATGCCCATGCGGCGGCCGGCTCGCCATCGATGGTCTCGCCGGACCAATTGGCCGAGCCGCCGAAAGACGGGTCTAGTTCTGCGAGGATGACGCGCGCGCCCGATGTGGCGGCCTCGCGTGCCGCGGCAAGGCCGGCGGGGCCGGAGCCAACGACAAGCACGTCGCAGAATGCATTCATGCGCTCATAGCGGGATGGATCGGGGGTATGGCCAGCGCGACCGAGACCCGCCGCGCGGCGGATGATCTTTTCGCAGAGCATCCAGAACCGGGTGCCTTTGAGCGGACCGATCACCGGTCCCATGAAGGTCTTGTAATAGAAGCCGGCCGAGATGAACTTGCCACCGAGCTGGTTCACCGCGCTGACATCATAAGCGAGCGAGGGGAAACGGTTTTGGCTGACGGCGACGAGGCCGTCATGGATCTCGACCATTGTGGCCGCAGTGTTGGGTTCGCGCACGTCGCCGCGCAGCACCGTCACCAGCGCGTTGGGCTCGTCGATGCCTGCGGTCAGAACTCCGCGCGGGCGATGGTACTTGAACGAGCGGCCGAACAGCGAAACGCCGTTGGCAAGCAGCGCCGAGGCAAGGGTGTCGCCTTGATGCCCGGCATAGGCAGTGCCGTCGAAGGTGAAGCGGATGGTGCGCAGACGATCGATGCGGCCGGCCGATGGCGTGCGGCGCGGGCTCATGACTTGCCTCCCGTCTTGCGGCGCCCATGCGTAGGCGCGCCATGTTCGCGAGCAAAGCGCACGCTTGATATGTCATGGGTCAGCGTGTCGCGCACGACGGCAAGATGCGCGCGACAGCCGCCGGCATGCTGCCAGATCTCGTTGTGCGCCCCCGCCGGGTTCAGCCGGTCATAGACGTATGCGTTCCAGGCCTCGGGATCGGTCGAGGTCGGGTCGGGGCGTTTGCGGTTGCCGTCGCCTTGATAGGCGAATTCGGAGACATCGCGCGGACCGCAATAGGGACAGGTGATCAGCATGAGTACTTAACCTAATGCAACCGTGGCGTCGGGCCCTGGCCCTTGTCGTCGATGACGGTGCCACGGCTGAAACGGTCGAGCGTGAATGGCGCGTTCAACTCGTGCGGCGCGTCCCTGGCGATGGTGTGGGCGAAGCAGAAGCCGGAGGCGGGCGTTGCCTTGAAGCCGCCGTAGCACCAACCGCAATTCAGATATATGCCGGGCAGGGGGCCAGCGGTGATGATCGGCGAGCCATCCATCGACATGTCGCAGACCCCACCCCATGACCRCAGCACGCGCACCGGCGCAAGACTTGGGAACAGCGCGACCATCTCGCTCATCACCTCTTCGACGATGGGCAGGTTGCCGCGCTGGGCATAGGAATTGTAGCCGTCGAGGTCGCCGCCATAGATGAGACCGCCCTTGTCGGACTGGCCGACGTAGAAATGGCCCATGCCGAAGGTGAGCACCGTGTCGAGGAAGGGTTTTAGCGATTCCGACACGAAGGCCTGCAGCACCTGGCTCTCGATTGGCATCTTGTCGATGCCTGCGAGTTGCATCACGCGGCCCGTGCTGCCGGCAACGGCGACCGCCACCTTCCTGGCCCGGATCTCGCCTCGGTTTGTCGCAACGCCAACCACGCGGTCGCCATCGCGGAGAAACCCGGTGACTTCGCAATTTTCGATGATGTCGACGCCGCGCCGGTCGGCACCTCGGGCATAACCCCAGGCGACAGCATCATGACGGGCGGTGCCGGCACGTTCCTGCATCAGCCCGCCTATGATCGGGAAACGCGCCGACTGCGACATGTCGAGGCCTGGAACTCGGCGGCCGATCTGGGTCGGGGTCATCAGTTCAGCATCGACGCCGAGATGGCGCATGGCGTTGCCCTTGCGCGCGAGATCGTCGAGCTGGCCGGGTGTGTGGGCCAGGTTGAGCACGCCGCGCTGGGAAAACATCACATTGTAGTTGAGGTCGTGGGACAGGTTCTCCCACATCTTCATCGAGTGTTCGTAGAAACGCGTGTTCTGCGGCAGCAGGTAGTTGGAGCGGATGGCAGTGGTGTTGCGGCCGACATTGCCGGAGCCGAGATAGCCCTTTTCAAGCACCGCCACATTGGTGATGCCGTGCTCCTTGGCGAGATAGTAGGCGGTCGACAGCCCATGTCCGCCCCCACCAATGATCACCACGTCATAAGTTGCCTTGGGGCTTGGCTTGCGCCAAGCCGGCTTCCAGTCGCGGTTTCCGCTGAGCGCGTTCTTGAGAAGCGAAAAGGCCGAATATTCCGCCATCCTGCAAATCATCCTTTGGGCTGTGTGCGGACACTATAGGCAGCTTCTCCAGATCAAAGCCAATATTCCGCCATTGCCTTTCGTTAGGCCGACTTTTGAATCGCCCGGTCTAGCCCCCGACTTGCCCGGGTGGATCAGCATCTTTATCAATGGCGCGCCTTGCCAATTGGCAAACAGACCGAGAGTCGCTGACAAATCATGTTTTTCTCCGCAGTCCGGCGCATCGGCGTCACCCTGTTCATCCTTGCCGCGGCGCTTTTCTCGCAGGCGGTCGCGCAGGATCTCGGCAAGTCGCCAACCGGCGTGATCGCCGACCAGCAGGAGGTCATCGCCGGCCTCTCCAGCAAGGTCGACGCGCTGCAAAAGAAGGTGGAAGAGAATTCGGAAGATGATGCCGGACTGGTCGATATCCGCCTTCAGCTCGAGGAATTGTCACGCAGTTTGCTGCAAAGCGCCGTCGCCTTTCGTCCGCGCATTGCCGAGATCAACGCGCGCCTGGAGCAGCTGGGCAAACCGCCGGCTGAAGGCAAGCCGCCTGAAGCTGCTGTCGTCATCAGCGAGCGCGAAAGCCTGACCGCTGAAAAAGCCGAGATCAATGCGGTGCTCGGTGTTGCCGAGAACCTCTCGATCCGGATCAACAAGCTCAACGGCCAGATCACCGAAATACGCCGCGATTTGTTCCAGAATCTTTTGACCAAACGCTACGAAATCAACTTTGCCTTGGCCTTCGAGGTGATGCAGGCCTTCAAGGCCGAGATGACCGATCTCTACAGCACCGTCTCGTCCTGGGTCCGCTTCGTCGTCAGTTTCAAGCTCAAGTCGATGCTGGCCGCGACCTTTTTTGCCCTGGCCGCCGCCGCCGTCATCATCATAGGCGGACGGCGCATGTTCGGCCGGCTTTTCGAGGCTGACGCCAGGGTCGAGGAGCCGTCCTATCTCAGCAGGCTTTCGGTGGCCTTCTGGTCGACTCTGATGCAGACGTCGGCGCTCGTCGTCTTCCTCGGTGTTACCTACTTTTTGTTCGACTATTTTGCGGTGCTGCGCGGCGACATCGGCTCGATGCTGTCGTCACTGTTCTACGTCATCGCCGTTGTCTTCTTCGTCTCGCGGCTGGGTATGGCGGTGCTGTCGCCCAAGCTGCCCAACTGGCGGCTGATCCCGGTCGAGAGCCGTGCCGCGCGCTGGCTCATGCTGCTGATCATCGCCACCGCCTTGTTCACCGGCCTCGATTACTTCTTGAGTTCGGTCTACCAGGTGCTCGGATCGCCGGTCGCACTTACTGTCGGCGAAGCACTCGCATCGACCGTCATCATCGGCGTGCTTGTCGTTCTGATTGGCCTGGTCAAGCCGTTCGTCGGCGAAGATGGCCATCCGAAGCCTTGGCCCCGTCTGATCCGGTACGTGCTGCTTACGTTAGGCGGGGTCACCATAGTGGCGGCCTTGCTGGGCTATATCGGTCTGGCGCGCTTTGTCTCGCAGCAGATCGTCGTTACCGGGGCAATCCTTGCCACCATGTATATCGGCTTCCTGTCGTCGCAGGCGATCAACGAGGAAGACGCCTTCATCAAGACGACGGTCGGCCGGCGTATCAAGAGGATGTTCACGCTTGATGACACGACGCTCGACCAGCTTGGGCTTGTATTCAGTATCATCATCAACCTTCTGGTGCTGGTCGTCGGGGTGCCGCTGATCCTGTTCCAGTGGGGCTTCCAGCCGGGCGACATGGTCACCTGGCTCTACCGGATCGGCGCCGGTTTCCAGATCGGCAGCTTCACTTTCTCGCCGGTCGGCATCCTCTCGGGCATCCTCGTATTCGCGATCGGCTATTTCCTGACGCGCTGGTTCCAGGGCTGGCTCGACGGTTCGGTGATGGCGCGCGGCAAGGTCGACGCCGGCGTGCGCAACTCGATCCGCACGGCCGTGGGCTATGCGGGCTTGGCGCTGGCGGGTCTGATAGCGATCTCGGCCGCAGGCCTCGATCTATCGAACCTGGCCCTGGTCGCCGGTGCTCTCTCCCTCGGTATCGGTTTCGGCCTGCAGAACGTCGTCTCCAACTTCGTCTCGGGCCTGATCCTGCTGGCCGAGCGGCCGTTCAAGGTCGGCGACTGGATCGTGGCGGGTGCCGTATCGGGCACCGTCAAGAAGATCAGCGTGCGCGCAACAGAGATCGAGACCTTCCAGCGCCAGTCGGTCATCCTGCCAAACTCGGAACTGATCAACAGTGCGGTCGGCAACTGGACCCATCGCAACAAGCTCGGACGCGTCGACATCAAGGTCGGCGTCGCCTACGACAGCGACGCCAAGCGGGCGCATGAAATCATGCTCGACGTCGTGCGTTCGCATCCGATGATTCTGAAGAACCCGGAACCCTTCGTGCTGTTCGCCAATTTTGGCCCAACCGCGCTGGAGTTTGAGATCAGGTTCTTCCTTGCCGACCTTCTGGGCAGCAACACTGTCCAGAACGACGTCCGTTTTGCTGTCATCGAGGCGTTTGGGCGTGCGCATATCGATATCCCATCGACGCCGCGCGCTCATGATGCCAAGCCTGCCGAGAAATGGCCGGCCGACGACGAGCAGGTTGAAGCCCAAGTGGCGGAAGTGGAAGAAGCACGCAGCAAGCGTGCTGCCGAAGCCACCRCTGGACGCAAGCCTGGAAGATCCAAAAAGCCCGATCCGGAATAAGTACGACGCGCGTAAAGCAATTGTGGCATGAACAAGGCATTCAGTTGCCGTTCAGCTTCGGACTCATATAAGCTCCCTTGCAAACGGCGAGAATGCCTTGCGAAAATGAACAGGGGCGGTGGAAACACCGAGTGCAGAATGAACAGGTTTCTTGTCGCCTCAGGAGCGCTCTTCCTGGCCATGTCGGGCGCGGCGTATGCCGCGAGCGCGGTTAACCTCGACTCCGAGCCGCGTACACTGATCGTCACGGAAGGCGGTTCCAAGACGGAACTCGCACTTGCCGCTGGCGAAACCGTTGAGTTCTGCTCGGACGGCTGCTTCGTGACGATGCCCAATGGCGACCGCGAAGCGTTGACCGGTGCGGAAACAGTAGAGATTTCGGGCGGCGTTGCTCGCATCAAGTAAGTTCGCGCGACAACTCTTGCGAATTGATCGAAGAGGCCGAGAGAACGCCCGGCCTTTTCTGTTGTCTGCTAACACTTGCTTAAGCATGACTGATAATATGCACGGCGCGCGCGTCGCATTCGGCGGCCATTTTAACCATCCCGAATCCTGCAGTCCACTATAGCCGAGAGGCTCGGGTGGTTCACGCCATCTGGCTAGGGCAGGGGCAGGCATTCGATGGACGCGCGTTCAGAAAACAGGGCAATACCGCTCGCTGTCGATCTCGACGGCACACTGATCGCGACCGATCTGCTTTGGGAG
>NZ_JBFUKO010000166.1:0-9243 GCF_056400805.1 Aminobacter sp. P4_H6_2 | reverse complement strand
CTATCATTTCGAGCGCCGGTCGATCAGCCGCAGCCAGGACTACATGCGCGGCGTCGCCAGCCAATACAATTCCTGGCTGCACACTGAGCGCTGGGAAGACGACATCGCCGCGCTGATGCCTGCCTATTCCGATGGCGCAAGCGCGAAGGGCGCCTCCATGGAAATCGAATCGACAAAAAGGAACGCTGCATGAGCGAAGCCGTTCTCCGCCATGACGCCCAGCCGGCGGCAACGGTCCGGGTACATCGCGTCAGCTGGCTGACGGAAGCGGTCCTGAATAACCGCTTTCTGCCGCAGCCGGATGCGAGCAGCGTGTTCGTCGGCGACGGCAATTTCCGCGCCGTCGGCGCGGAATTTCTTGGCCATTTCATCCGCCTGGGCGGCCTGCGGCCGGAGCATCGCGTGCTCGACATCGGCTGCGGCATCGGCCGCATGGCCGTTCCGCTGACGCAATATCTGGACGCCGAGAAGGGACGCTACAGCGGGCTCGATCCGGTCGAGGGCGGCATCGCCTGGTGCCGTCGTTTCATCACCCCTGTTTATCCCAACTTCGCGTTCCAGCGTCTCGACATCGCGCACAAACTCTACAACCCTCAGGGCAAGATCAGCGGCGAGGCACTGAAACTCCCCTACCTCGAACGGCAATTCGATTTCGTGATCATGACGTCAGTCGTCACGCACCTGCCGCCCGACGAGGTTCTCGTTTACCTGCGCGAGGTCGCCAGGATGCTCAAGCCGGGCGGGCGCTTGTTCATGACCGCCTTCGTCATCGACGGCATCGCTGCGGCGAACGAATCCGGCAGGCGCGATCCCAGGCTTGGCTTCGTGCGCGAGGGCGACGGACCCTGCTGGCACGTTCCCGACATGCCGCCGCTTGCGGCCGTCGGATTCGACGACGGCTTCCTGGACCAGGCGCTGGAAAAGGCCGGGCTTGTGGTCACCATGAAATCCCTTGGCCATTGGCGCGGCCAGGATGCCGGTCACTACCAGGATCTCTACGTTGCCGAATGCCGGGGAGCCCAGCGGTAAGCATGCGCATCCTTGTAGCGGCGCACAACCATCCGGCCCTCCACCCCGGCGGTACCGAGATCTTCGCGCACGACCTTTTCCGCGCCTACCAGCGCGCCGGCCACGAAGCGCTTTTCCTCGGCGCGACGAACCAGGTCCATCGCCAGATCCGGCCCGGCACGAGCTTCCAGGGGCTCGGCGATGCGGCAGACGAAGTGCTGTTGTGGTCAGGCCATTTCGACCGCTTCTACATGAGCCAGGTCGACCTCTACGGGGTCGTTCCGGACCTGGTGGAATTGCTGTCCGACTTCCGGCCGGACGTGGTGCATATCCATCACCTGCTGCTGATCGGCGCCGAGTYCCCCCACATCGTCCGTCGGACGCTGCCGGACTGCCGCATCGTCATGACCCTCCATGACTACTATCCGATCTGCCATCATGACGGCCTGATGGTCCGCACCAGCGGCAAGGAGCTCTGCTACGCTGCCAGCCCGGACCGCTGCCATGCATGTTTCAAGGACATCCCGCTTGACCGCTTTGCGTTGCGGGAGCGCCATCTGAAGGCCCTGCTGAGCACGGTCGACCATTTCGTGGCGCCGAGCCGCTTCCTGCGGCAGCGCTACGTCGACTGGGGACTCGCCGAGGACGCCATAAGCTTGATCCCCAACGGGCTGCCGCATCGGCCCACACCGGTGGCCACGCCTGACAGCGCCGGGCGTCCGACAGTGTTTGGGTATTTCGGCAATCTCAATCCCTGGAAGGGGACGACGGTTCTGCTCGAGGCCGCCCGGCTGCTCATCGCCGAAGGGCTCGAGTTCGAATTGCGCGTCCATGGCGGCACACCGTTTCAAAGCGAAGCCTTTGTCGCGGAGATTGACCGCCTTTTCAGCGACACGGCACCGACGGTGCAAAGGCGTGGGCCCTATCGGCGCGAGGACGTTGCCGAGCTCGTCGCCAGCGTCGATTGCACGGTCATGCCGTCGATCTGGTGGGAGAATGCACCGCTCGTAATCCAGGAAGCCCAGGCACAAGGGCGGCCCGTTATCGCCAGCAATATCGGCGGCATGGCCGAGCTGGTCGAGGACGGTGTCAACGGCCTGGGGGTTTCGCCCAACGATCCGCGCGCGCTTGCTTCGGCAATGCGCCGCATCGCTGAGGCACCTGAGCTGCTGCACAGGCTTTCCGGGAACGCACGCCAACCCGACGACATCGATACCACCGCCCGGCGCTACCTCGAATTGATCGAGGCGATCAAGCCGGCGCGTGTCCAAGCAGCATGAGGAACAACTGAATGCCCGTTGGTGCCGAAAAACCAAGCGCTGTGGCCGAGCAAAACAATACCAAGCCGGTGAATGGCCGCGTTGACGCCATCGACCAGGGCTGCGTCTTCGGCTGGGCCTTCGACCCCGCCGAGCCGAACAGGCGGCTTGCGATCCGGGCGACCCTGGACGGCAAGACGATTGCCGAGGCAGTTGCCGACCGCGATCGTCCCGATCTCAGGCGCAACGGTATTGGAGACGGCAAGCACGCCTTTGAAATCATGCTGCCGGAGCCGGCGGTCTCGCGAGCTTCCGATCTCGTCGTCATGGCGTTGAGCGGGACGGGCCACGAGCACGCGCTGCGCGTCCCCCGCCCCGACGAGCAGGCTGCTGGAGCTCTGATCGCCGCACCGCTCACCAAGGTCCTCGACAGGCTGGACGTCCTGATGGCGGCGCAACGACAGCTGCAGGTCTCGCAGCGTTCCTTTATGCGCACGCAGCAGGTCGACGACACCGGCGAGGCGGAGGCCGTCGGCCTCATCGACATCAGCACCGCCGTGTCCAGCCTCCGCACCGAGATCACGCAGCGACTGAGCGATCTCGACGTCCATCTGATGCGGCTCGACGGCGTGGTGGCTGGAATGAAAAAGACCCTGAGCGGACTGCAGAAGCGCTCCAACGGGGAGTTGAAGCCGCTGCTGCTGTTGCTTTTCGTCCTGGTCGGTTTTGCAGCCGGCGCCGCCATGGCGCTCCTTGCGCGGACCTGAAGCAACATGCTGGCCGTGGAAAATGGACTTCCCCCCTCCCTGCCCGCCGCGTCCCGGCGCATCAGCAGGATCCCCAGGGCTGGACGGGTTATTGGTTGCCCGATCGGCGCCTCCGCCCTGCTCGTGATCGGCACGGGCGGTCCGATGGCCAACGCGGCACTGGCCACACTCAATGACGATCCCACCGAGGTCTCGCCTGCCGCCATCATCAGCTGGCGATTGGCGATGCCATTGCCGAGCGCCACGCACGGCTTCGCGGCACTGCTGCATACGAACAGCGCCGATCGCGCATTCGCCACCGCGCAGTTCGAGCAGGACGGCGTGCCCAAGCGCTACGTCTTTGCGCCTCGAACGGTCTCGGTCTACGAAGCCGCCGCGCTGCTGGCCGAGCTTTGCGGCAGCCAACTGGCCGCCGCCATCGACTCCTTGGCGGATTTGCTTATCGCGGCGCCATCCGACCCTCACAGGCTGTCGGCTATCATCGCCCTGGTCAAGGCGGCGCATGGGAACAACGGCTTCATCGAATTGCTTGGCGAAGGCCAGGACGGGGAGATTTTCCTGCAAGGCTGGGCCTACGACGTCATGTCTGGCACGGGCCGTGTGGTGGTCGACGGCGACGAGCCCTTGGTCGCGGAGGGTGCAATTGCCACTTACGCGCGGCAGGACATTCCTCAGGGTGCCTCGGCTTTCGCCGGACTTCTCGATATGGGCGGGCCGATCGGTCCCGACGGAATCAAGGGCCTCGTCTGGCGCGGCCGCCACAGCTGGCGCCATATGGCCGTCCACGAGCGCAAGCTGATTGCTGGACCACTGGAAATAGCTGGCCACGCCCGATCGGTGCTGCCGCGGGCGCACAGCACTCCGCAAGCTCTGCTGCGCCTGCGCAGGGCTGCCAACAGCTTCGATGGCACCGAGACTGTGTCGAGCCTGCCCCTTCCTGTCCGCATGGGCGTGGACGACGTGTTTCAGGTCGATTGCGCGGGCTGTCTTGTTTCCGGCTGGCTGCTTGACCCCAACGGTCATGTCCAAAGCGTCAAGTTGCGCCGTCACACCGGCGAGACACGGCTCGATGAGGGCTGGAGCCGGATCGACCGGAGCGATGTGGCCGATACCTTCGCAGACCATCCAGCCTTCTCGCGCGCATTCGGTGACGGCGGCCACAGGCATGGCTTCGTCGCCCATGCGCGGTTGCCGGACGACGATGCGTCTTCGCCTCTCTACCTGGAACTCACATTGCGCGACACCCGCCGCGCCTTCATGCCGCTCTCGCCCTTGCGGACCGCCGCCCGCCTCGCTGCGGTGCGCCAGATACGCGCCATCGACCCATCCGACTGGGCACTGCCGGAGCTCATAGACCGCCAGATCGTTCCCCTTCTCTGCGCTTCGCAAAGGGTTACGCCGACAGTCAAGGACGTCGTCGACGCCGGCCCGTTCGAAGCGGCGGCCAGTCCGCCGATCGTCATTAGCGTTGGGGAAGAAGACGAGGACGGCATCGCTCCCCTTCTCGCCTTGTTGGCGATCGACCCCGAAACGAAGCGCGCGCCGATTGCCCTTGTCGTGCCCTCGGAACGCTTTCACCGACAGGCGCCTCGCATGGCGAAGCTCGCCGCGTTCTACGGGCTCTCGCTGAGGCTGGTCTCGGCCGGCGAGGCGAGTGATACCTATGATCTTCTCGAGGCAGGGGCGCGGGCATTGTCGTCGGACACAGTAGTCCTGCTTTCAGGATTGCTGGTGCCAAACAAGGCCGGCTGGTACCGCAAGCTTGTCGACACCCAGGCAGCGCTCAAAAACAGCATCATCTCCCCAACCCTCGCTTATGAGGACTATTCTGTCCGCTGGGCGGGAACCTGGCCCGCGCGTCGCTACGAAGGCTACCCCATCAGTGCGGTGACCGGGTTCAAGCTGACGCCWAWTACCGCCGCATCGCTCGAATGCTGCGTGATGCCGCGCGCCGCCCTCCTCAAGGCCGGCGGCTTCGCAGGAGGGTATCTCGGCTCTCGCGACAAGGGCCTGGACCTAGGCCTTCGCCTCGGCCGCGCCGGCGTTGCCTCCTACTGGCTACCATCCGTGCAGATGCTTGGTTCCGAGGAGACGTCGACCAAAGGCACATTAGCGATGGGCGCTCTCGTGGAGAGCATCGATCGCAAGATCTTCGATATCAGGGGCATGGCTGCGCCTGCCGGCAACGCAAACCCATCGGAAGGCCCGCGCGCATGACCGAGCAGCTTCGCGTTCTCGTCGTCTCGCACGGGCATCCAACACTTGCGCTCGGTGGCGCTGAAATAGCGTCCCACAACCTGCACCAGGGTCTGAATTCGTTGCCCGATGTGGAATCGGTCTACCTGGCCCGCGTCGGCCAGCCCTTTCCGCGGCATGGTGCTTCGGCACTCATGAGCCTTGGTCTAACCGAGGACGAGCTTCTGTTCCATGCCGACGACTACAATCACTTCTTCCTTTCGAACGGCGATACCGAGGCCCTCCAGCGCGACCTCGTGCGCTTCGTGCGCGACGCACGGCCCCATGTCGTCCACTTCCATCATGTGCTGGGCCTGGGGATGGAGGCGCTCTATGCAGTGCGCGAGGCCCTGCCGCAGTCGGTCGTCCTGGTGACATTCCATGAATACCTGCCGATCTGCCACAACCATGGCCAGATGGTTAAACGGCCGACCGGCCAGCTTTGCAGGCAGGCATCGCCCATCGCCTGCCACGGATGCTTTCCCGAAATACCCGTGTCCCATTTCCTCAAGCGCGAGCGGTTCGTGCGCGGAATGCTCGAACTGGCCGACGCTTTCGTTTCCCCGAGCGTGTTTCTGGCCGGGCGTTACGCCGAATGGGGGATCGAGGCGGACAAGCTCACGGTCATCGAAAACGGGATCGCAAAGGGGGAAGCCGTGCCCGCACGCGGGCTTCCGCTCCACAATCCCCGCCGGAACCGCTTCGCCTATTTCGGCCAATTGACGCCGTTCAAGGGTGTCGACGTGCTGATCGAAGCGGTCTCGCGAGTGCCCGAGGACATCTGGGGCGACGATGCCTGCCTGATGATCTTCGGCGGCAATCTCGAGCGCCAGCCGCCCGACTTCCAGGAGCGCCTGAAGAAGCTCATCGACGACGCGGGCCGCCGCGTGCGCTTCTACGGCGCCTATCAGAACGCCGACATGCCGCGCTTGATCGGCTCGGTGGATTGGGTGGTGATGCCTTCCACCTGGTGGGAAAACTCGCCGCTGGTGATCCAGGAAGCGCTGCACCACCGCAGACCCCTCATCTGCTCCGATATTGGCGGCATGGCCGAAAAGGTACGGAACGGAAAAGACGGGCTGCATTTCCGCGCAGGCAGCGCGCAGGATCTCGCCGATCGCATGGCCGAGGTGTTGAGCGAGCCCCAGGCCTGGGATCGGCTACGGGCCTCGATGCGGCAACCCACGAGCCACATTGATTGCGCACGTGAACATGTCGACCTCTACCGTCGGCTGCTGCGTCGGGATCATGGCGACGCTTCTGACAGTCGGGCCAGCCTGCTTTCGCAGGCGGGTTAGGCAGCAGATGGCACGCGGATTCGCAATGTACCGCGAAATGCCCTGTTTCCCGACCGAAGGCGGCACTGCTTGCCAGACGATGGGCAGAGGCAAACCCCAGAATATTTCCGCTCACAAAGTCACATGACCCGGAGGGCTACCACCATGCACCAGAAGATCCGCAAAGCCATCATTCCCGCCGCCGGTTTCGGGACGCGCATGCTTCCAGCAACCAAGAGCATCCCCAAGGAACTGCTGACGATCGTCGACCGCCCCCTGCTCGACTACATCGTCGCCGAGGCATTCGCCTCGGGGATTGAACATGTGATCATCGTCACCGGGCGCATGAAGGGCGCTATCGAGGACCACTTCGATCACGCCTTCGAACTCGATGTCAGCCTGCGCAATGCCGGGAAGCTGCACTTGGCCGACCGGATCGTGCAGGACACGCCGGGTGCCGGGACGATTTCCTTTGTGCGACAGCAGCAGGCACGGGGTCTCGGCCACGCCGTATGGACGGCTCGCCACATCATCGGCAACGAGCCCTTCGCGGTGCTTTTGCCCGATATGCTCATGGTCGCCGACAGGCCATGTCTGAAGTCCATGGTCGATCTCTATGAAAGCCACGGCGATAACGTCGTCGCTGTCGAGCGATGCGCCCCCGAGGACGCCCACAAGTTCGGCATCGTCTCGCTCAAGCCAACCGCCGACGGCCCTGTTGTAACCGGGCTTGTGGAGAAACCGGCCCCCGGCACGGCCCCCAGCAACCTCTTCATTTCCGGACGTTACATCCTGCAACCCGAGATCTTTTCCATCATCGAGCGGCAGGCGCCGGGAGCTGGCGGCGAAGTCCAACTCACCGACGCCATGCTGACGCTCCTGGAAACCCGCAACATCCGGCCCTTCGAGTTCTGCGGCCACACCTTCGATTGCGGTGTCCCGGCCGGCTTCGTGACCGCCAACCTGCACATGGCGGCCCAACGCGCCGATCTTGCCGCTCACATCGGGGCCGCAATGGATGCCCTCTACCCGGCACGGCGCGCGGTGGCATGAGCGCGGCCGGCGGCCAAGGCCGCTGGTCGTCAGGCTTCGGTCAGTGTGCCGTCCAACGCGGTCGGCGCCTGGTCAGCCTTTGATACGGCCAACTGCTGGGCGCCGGATTCGCCCTGTATTTGATCCAGTTCCGCCGCCGCGCTGTCCATCGCGCGATTGAAGGCTGTGACCATGGCCTCGATGTCCTCGGCCGAATGTGCCGCCATGACCTGGAAGCGGAACCGCGACTGTCCCAATGGGACTGCCGGAAACTCCACCAGATTGGCAATTCCCCCGTATAGCGCGAGGTATTTCGAGGCCAGCCGCCCCAAGGCTTCGCCGCCGACGCGAACCGGCACGATCGGAGAAGGCTCCCCCAGCACCTCGCGGCCGGAGCGCGCCATGGCTTCGCGCAGATGAACCACGTTGTCGTGGAGCTTGYGCCGTAGTTCCTTGCCTTGATCCGACCGAATGATCGCAAGCGCTTCCATTACAGTGGCCGCCTGGACCGGCGACAGGGCATTCGAGAAGGTGTGGGGCGCGCTGTAGTATCTCAGATATTCGGCCGAGGCCCGTGTCCTGACCGCCACAAAGCCACCGTTGGAGGCGAAGGTCTTGGAGAAGCTGCCGATGATGATATCTATGTCGCCGAGCATCTCTTGCTCGCCGATGCGGCCAAGGCCATCCTCGCCCATGCAGCCGAAATCGTGAGCGCAGTCGACCAGCAGGCTGGCCCCATGGGCGTCGCAGATATTTCGAAGCGCCCGCAGATCAGGGCTGTCCGAATGCATCGAAAAAAGGCTCTCGGTCACGACCAGAATGCCGTTTTGCGTGTCCGCCGCGCGAATGTTCGCCAGCTTGCGGATCAATGCATCCTGGTCGAGATGGCGGAAGTAATGCACCTTGCCAGTGGCGGCGGATGCTCCCGCCTGGAGGCAGGAATGTGCCAGCACGTCCATCACGACATGATCGTCAGAACGGACGAAGCCCTGGATAGCGCCGTATCCGGCAGCCCAGCCGG
The DNA here is from genome assembly GCF_056400805.1 of Aminobacter sp. P4_H6_2. Taxonomy (NCBI): domain Bacteria; kingdom Pseudomonadati; phylum Pseudomonadota; class Alphaproteobacteria; order Hyphomicrobiales; family Phyllobacteriaceae; genus Aminobacter; species Aminobacter sp. P4_H6_2. Next base: position 644 of record NZ_JBFUKO010000166.1, on the reverse strand, counting down.
TCGGATAGAGCACGACCTCGCGCCCGCCGACGAATTCCGAAAGGGCTGCCGATAATTGAAGTGAGTAAGAGGTGTTGCCGAGCAAGGCGGCCGATCCGGCGCTGTGAACGCCGTAAGTGTCGATCGCCTCCCTTGCCGCAGCCTTTGTCCTGGGATGGGAGGACAGGCTGAGATAGTCCTGCGAGGCGAAGTTGACGCCTGAGCTGGCCTCACCGGCATCGGTCCTGATGTCCGATCGCGGCCGGGGCGCGGATGAGGTCGRCCGGGCATATGGCCACAGGCCATGCTGACGCCGGAGATCCTGCCAACTGAAGAAGCTGTCAGCACGCGCCATGAGACCGCTGTTCTTCAGCGCGCGATAATCCTTCAGGCTCCCGGACAGTGCAGCCTTGGGTACTGGTTTCATCGGTGATGTGTCTCTCGTTCGGTGCGAAGGTCTCGGGCGAGGTGTCTAGCCTGTCCCTAGAACCTGTAACTCACCCGTGCCTTCACGAGATCGAGCTGGCCATCGATCAGCGTTCCGTCGAACCGATCGAACTGCATGTGGTCCCAGCTCGCGCCAGTGACGACGTTGTCGCTCAGGAGATAGTCTGCACCCATGCCTGCTACCCAGCCCCAATCCTGCAGGCCAATATTGGTAGTGA
>NZ_JBFUKO010000165.1:0-9252 GCF_056400805.1 Aminobacter sp. P4_H6_2 | reverse complement strand
GCGATGAATCTCGATCAGCTTGAGGGGGGCGGCTGTTTTGCCTGAAGCGTTGATCGTGGCGTGTGCTGCCTTGACCAGCGACGACTTGCCCATGCCGCGCGCGCCCCACAAAAGCACGTTGTTGGCGGGCAAGCCGGCGGCGAAGCGTTCTGTGTTGTCGACGAGAATGTCGCGAACACGGTCGACGCCCTTGATCAGGCCGATGTCGACGCGATTGACGCGGTGGACGGGCTCGAGATAGCCGGGATCCGCCGCCCAGACGTAGCAGTCGGCGGTGTCGAGATCGGTCTCAGGAGCAGGTACGGGCGCCAGCCTGGCTACCGCTGCGATCAGACGGTCGAGTTTGTCGTTGAGTGCTTCGAACGTCTTTTCCATGGCTAATCCTGTCGGTCTCTACATTTCAAATGACGCGCGACGCTGTAACACGCTCAAACAACCCGGAAAAGCGCCGTAACTGGCCGGATGTGCAGTTGCATTGGTCGCTTTAGCGACTATATTCCGCGCACATTTCCGGGGCACCGATGTACGGTATCCCGATACTTTCTCAGGAGACATTCATGTTCGTCACGCCGGCATACGCACAGGCCACCGGGGCTACGCCCGACGTTCTCATCAGCATTCTGCCGTTTGTGCTGATCTTCGTGATCATGTATTTTCTTATCATCCGCCCGCAGCGTACCCAGCTGAAGAAGCGTGGCGAGATGCTTGCCGCAATCCGCCGCGGCGATACGGTTGTCACCRGTGGCGGCTTCGTCGGCAAGGTGACCAAGGTCATCGACGACAATGAACTCGAGGTTGACCTGGGCAACGGCCTCAAGGTGACTGCGCTGCGCGGCACCATTTCAGACGTTCGGGTCAAGGGCGAGCCAATCGCCAACCAGAACGCCAAGAAATAATCGCAGTCGAGGCGAGACGCACCGCTTTCACGCCTTAACGGACGAGGCCAAATGCTCTATTTTTCGCGCTGGAAGACAATCTCGATCTGGGCCGTCGTGCTCCTCGGGATGCTCTTCACCATTCCGAACATGCTGACGCAGTCTCAGCTCGATTCCCTACCGGGGTGGTTTCCCAAACGCGCGCTGACGCTTGGCCTCGACCTTCAGGGCGGCTCGCACATCCTGCTGTCCATCGACAGGCAGGATTTGATCGACGAGCGTCTGCAGGCGACCCGCGACGACATCCGCACCATGCTGCGCGACGCCAAGGTCGGATACACCGGCCTGACCGGAACGGGTAAGACGATCCAGGTCCGCATCACGGATCCCAACGAGCTCGAAGCGGCGAAAACGGCACTGGCGACGCTGATCGCGCCGATTTCGTCGAGCATGTTCGGCACCGGTTCGGTGAGTGAACTTGCGCTCGACGAGCCTGAGCCGGGCCTGTTGCGCTACACGCTGACTGAGTCCGGTATCGATTATCGCGTCAACAACGCGGTCACCCAGTCGATCGAAGTCATCGGCCGCCGCGTCAATGAACTCGGCACCACCGAGCCGATCATCCAACGTGCGGGTTCCGACCGCATCCTCGTCCAGGTTCCGGGCCTTCAGGACCCGACCCGTCTCAAGGAAATCCTCGGCAAGACTGCCAAGCTGACCTTCCAGATGGTCGACCAGTCGATGTCTCCGCAGGAGGCGATGCAGGGCCGTCCGCCGGCGGGCTCAACTGTGATGTATTCGCAGGACGATCCCCCCGTTCCGTATCTGATCGAAAACCGGGTCATCGTGTCGGGCGAAAACCTCACCGATGCGCAGGCGACATTCGACCAGCGCACCAACGAGGCGGTCGTATCCTTCCGCTTTGACGGCAAGGGCGCATCGCGCTTCGGCCAGGCCACCCAACAGAATGTCGGCAAGCTGTTTGCCATCATCCTCGACAACCAGGTGATCTCGGCGCCACGCATCAATGAGCCGATCCTCGGCGGTTCGGGCCAGATTTCCGGTAACTTTACCGCTGAGAGCGCCAATGACCTGGCCGTTCTGCTGCGCGCCGGCGCGCTGCCGGCCGATCTGACCATCGTCGAGGAACGCACCGTCGGCCCAAGCCTTGGCGCCGATTCGATCGCGGCGGGCAAGTTTGCCTCGGTGATCGCCGGTATCCTCGTCGTTTCCTTCATGCTGGTTGCCTATGGCACGCTCGGCATCATCGCCAATATCGCACTTGCCGCAAACGTGGCGCTGATCATCGCGATCCTCTCCATCCTGGGTGCTACGCTGACGATGCCTGGCATCGCCGGTATCGTCTTGACCGTTGGTATGGCGGTCGACTCCAACGTCATCATCTACGAACGCGTGCGCGAGGAGCGACAACTCGGTCGCTCGCTCGTGCAGTCGCTCGATCAAGGCTTTTCGCGCGCGCTGGCGACCATCGTCGACGCCAACTTCACCACCTTCATCGCAGCGATCATCCTGTTCTATCTTGGCTCGGGTCCGGTGCGCGGCTTTGCCGTTACTCTTGCCATCGGCATCGTGACGACGGTGTTCACTGCCTTTACGCTCACCCGCTGGCTGGTTTCGATCTGGCTGCGCCGCGCCAAGCCCAAGGAATTGCCCAAGGGTTTCGTGCGCTTCGTGCCGGACAACACCAAATTCTCGTTCATGGGACTGCGCCGCTATGCCTTCGCGCTGTCGGCGGCCGCGTCGCTTGCGGCGATGGCGTTGTTCTTCACCATCGACATGAATTACGGCATCGACTTCAAGGGCGGCACCAGCCTGGAAGTACAGGCCAAAAGTGGCGATGCCAGCTCGTCCGACGTGCGCGCACGGCTCAGCGAGCTCAACATCGGTGACGTTCAGGTCCAGGAATTCGGCGCCGCAAGCACCTTGCTGATCCGGGTCGAAGGCCAGAAGGCCGGTGACAATGCCGAGCAGAGCGTGGTCGAGAAGGTGCGTGGCGAACTTGCCAACGACTATGATTTCCGCCGTGTTGAATCGGTTGGCCCGACGGTGTCGAGCGAACTCGCATTGTACGGCGCGCTCGGCGTGATGGCCGCGATGCTCGCAATGCTGGTCTACATCTGGTTCCGCTTCGAGTGGCAGTTCGGCCTAGGCGCCATTCTCGCGACCATCCACGACGTGACCATGATGGTCGGCCTTTATGTCATCACCGGCATCGAGTTCAACCTGACCAGTATCGCGGCGATCCTGACAATCGTCGGCTATTCGATCAACGATACCGTCGTCGTTTACGATCGTRTCCGCGAAAATCTGCGCAAGTACAAGAAGATGCCGATCGAGCAGTTGCTCGACCTGTCGATGAACCAGACGCTGTCGCGTACGGTCCTGACGGGCCTGACCACACTGCTCGCCCTGATTTCGCTCTACCTGTTCGGTGGCGAGGTCATCCGGTCCTTCACGCTGGCAATGATCTTCGGCATCGTGGTCGGCACTTACTCGTCGATCTTCGTCGCCGGCCCGCTGCTCATCCTGTTCAGGCTGCGGCCGGCAGGCATCGATGCTGACGACAAGGGCAACCACAAGCCGGCGGTGCCGGYTAGCGCTCACCCGACCAAGTCGTAACTGGATATGGCAGGGCTAATCATCCGAGAAGCGCATTTCCCCGGGCGGGCGCCCGTCGACGCCTATGGCGACGGCGGCTTCCGTTTCGCGGACATGTCGCATCGCGGTTCGATCCTGTGCCTGCCGTCCGGCATCTATGGATGGCAGCCGGCAGACCCATTGGCACTGCAGCCGTCGGATTTCGAAAAGCTCTTCGCCGAGGCGACGCAGGTGGAAATCCTGCTCGTCGGCATGGGCAAGGAACTGCGGCGCTTGCCCGAGACACTGAGGGCGGCACTCAAGGCCGCCAAGATCTCCGCCGATCCGATGTCGACTGGGGCTGCGGTGCGTACCTACAACGTGCTGCTTGCGGAAGAGCGCGCGGTAGCCGCCGCTTTCATTGCTGTCGGCTGACCGTGAACGAGGCGAACGGGGCAGCGAAGGCTTTGATGGAAGCGGTGCGTATTGCCGACCGCGACCGCTATCTCGCGGCACTTTATGCACCCGAAGACAAGCGTCAGGCTGTTTTGGCGCTCTATGCGTTCAACGCCGAGATATCAGGCATCCGCGATCGCGTCAGTGAGCCGATGCCCGGCGAGATCAGGTTGCAATGGTGGCGCGATGTCATCGCTTCCGGCGATAGGGAAGCCGGCGCTGGGCATCCTGTCGCCACGGCATTGATGGCCGCGATCGAGACATATCGCCTTCCGGTTGCGGCCTTCGACAGCTATCTCGAAGCCCGTATCTTTGACCTCTACGACGACCCTATGCCCTCGCGCACCGATCTGGAAGGCTATTGCGGCGAAACCGCCTCCGCGCTGATCCACCTTTCCGCCTTGGTGCTCGATGCCGACGAGGCGCCGAAGCACGCGGAGCTTTCCGGCCATGCCGGCTGCGCGCAGGCGATCACAGGATTGCTGCGGCTGCTGCCGATCCATCGCGCGCGTGGCCAATGTTATGTCCCAAGGGACATCCTCGCTGCCGCCGGGACGACGCCGGAAGAATTCGTGGCGAACGCAACCGCCCAGTCGTCACGGCATGCCGTTCAGGCCATGGCCGCACTGGCGCGCGAGCATCTTCGGGCGTTTGAGCGCGGCGCCAAGGATCTGCCTGACACATTGCGGCCGGCTTTTCTGCCGCTTTCGCTGACGCCGACCTATCTCGACCGACTGGAGCGCGGCAAGGACGGCATGTCTTCGCTGCGCAAGCACTTGCTGATGCTGAAGACCGCTTCGCGCGGCTGGTAGCTGTTCAAGTCGCCGCGACGTGTTCGTCGCGCTTGGTGTAGAAAAAGAAGCGGTCGAGGCCACGGGAATTGACGTAGGAGCGGACGTCGCGATGCAGGCGCCGGGCAACGCTCGCCGAGGAAGAATTGTCCGGCGCTACGATCGAGCCGATCTCCATTTCGTCCCTTGCCGCAAAGCCATACGCCATCGCGGCGCGCGCCGCTTCGAGCGCGATACCGTGGCCGCGCCACGCCGGAGCGACATGGTAGCCGATTTCGAGGACGCGAGCGCCTGCCACGTCTTGCCAGGTCGGACCGCAATCGCCGATCAGCGCGCCACTTGCCTTGTCGATGATCGCCCACAGCCCGAATCCGTCCCGCTGATAGCGGTCACGGTTCCTGTCGATCCACTCGATGGCAGCGGCTTCGGTCGTCATCTCCGGATAGAAGCGGCGCGCATAGTCGTCAGCGAAGATCGCCAGGATCTCCGCTGAATCGTCCGGCTGCATCTCCCTCAAGATCAGGCGCGCGGTCTCGGGAGGAAGCATGCTTTGCCTCGTTTTTATTCCGCTGCTTGTGCTGCTTCGGCAATGCCGAGCCAAGCCCGACAATCGACCAGCGCGCGTGCCGTCATCGCCTTTTTCTTGGCGACGGTCTTTTCCTTGCCGCGCAGGCGCTTGCCTTCGACCTTGGGCGCTTCCATCACTGGAAACAGGCCGAAATTGACGTTCATCGGCTGGAACGAGCGTTTGCCGGGCTCATCGTCGGAAACGATGTGGCCGCCGGTGATGTGGTTGAGCAATGCGCCGAACGCGGTGGTGACCGGCGGCTGGCTCAAAGGCTGGCCAAGACGCTCGGCTACGGCGAAGCGCCCGGCAAGCAGGCCGATGGCGGCACTTTCGACGTAACCCTCGCAGCCGGTGATCTGGCCGGCGAAACGCAGGCCGGGCCGCGACTTGAGCTGCAGCGTCGGATCGAGCAGCGTGGGTGAGTTGAGATAGGTATTGCGGTGCAGTCCACCGAGACGGGCGAACTCGGCGTTCTCCAGGCCTGGAATCATGCGGAGCACATTGACCTGCTCGGCATACTTCAGCTTGGTCTGGAAACCGACCATGTTGTAGAGCGTGCCGAGTGCATTGTCCTGACGCAGCTGGACAACAGCATAGGCCTTCACCGTCGGATTGTGGGCATTGGTCAGGCCCATCGGCTTCATCGGGCCATGACGCAAAGTCTCGCGACCACGCTCGGCCATCACTTCGATCGGCAGGCAGCCGTCGAAATAGGGCGTGCCTTCCCATTGCTTGAACTCGGTCTTCTGGCCGTCGAGCAGCGCCTGGACGAAGGCGTCATACTGCTCCTTGTCCATCGGGCAGTTGATGTAGTCCTTGCCGGTGCCGCCGGGGCCGACTTTGTCGTAGCGCGACTGGAACCAGCAGACATTCATGTCGATGCTGTCGAAATGGATGATTGGGGCAATCGCATCGAAGAAGGCGAGTGCGTCCGCACCGGTATTGGCAGCGATGGATTCGGCAAGCGAAGGCGCGGTCAGCGGGCCGGTGGCGATGATCGCCTGGTCCCAGTCGGCGGGTGGCAGGCCAGTGACTTCCTCGCGAACGATTGATATCAGCGGATGGGCTTCGAGCCGTGCGGTGACAGCGTTGGAGAAGCCATCGCGGTCGACGGCGAGCGCGCCGCCGGCGGGGACCTGGTTGGCGTCGCCCGCGCTCATGATCAGCGAGCCGGCAAGTCGCATCTCGGCGTGCAGCAGGCCCACGGCGTTGGTTTCAGCGTCATCCGAGCGGAACGAATTGGAGCAGACCAACTCGGCCAACCCTTCAGTCTTGTGCGCGTCGGTGCCGCGGACACCACGCATTTCATGCAGGATCACCGGCACACCGGCCGAGGCCACCTGCCATGCTGCTTCTGATCCGGCGAGGCCGCCGCCGACGATGTGAATAGGTTTTGTGCTCATTGCGCCGGAATAATCCCTTGGTCGGGGGAATGCAACGATTGCGGCGGTTACCACGATATGACTTGGGGGTTGCGAGCAGCGCGTGACAACTTCTAAGATGTCCAAATGGCGGGACATTCAATTTGCCGGTTGCTCATTGCCGGCATATTCACGTTTTCAAATTTCATCGGCATCGCGCATTCAGCACCGAATGTGGTGGCGACCAAGCGCATCGACATCTGTCATGGCTATAGCTGCGCGTTCCGATCGCGCCTCGACCTTGGACCGAATGACGCCAAGCGATTTGCGTCGATTCTCGCGGCCGGTCAGGCGTCGCCGCAGGCCGAGCGGGCAGCAATCGCCAGGGCGGTCAGCTATTTCGAAACGCGCGCGCAGCAGGTTACCGGCGTCCGCGACCAGCCGAAGTCGGAATTCGGCGCCTCGAAGGTCAGGGGGCAGATGGATTGTGTCGACGAATCGACCAACACCAACTCTCTGCTTCGCTATCTCGATGGCCGTGGCCTGCTCAAATACCACAAGGTCGAGGCGAAAACCTCGCGCGGGTTCCTGCTTGATGGACGCTATCCGCACTGGACGGCGGTGGTTCGCGCGCCCGGTGGCGTCAAATGGGTCGTCGATTCCTGGTATGCGCCCATGGGCGGCGCCCCCGACATCATCCCGCTCAGCGAGTGGAAGGTGCGCGGCGTGCTGGAAAGCGGCGCGCTCGACTAACAATGCCTTGAGCAGGTCCAAAACGACAACACCCGCCGGGGGAGGACCGGCGGGTGTCGTTTTGGTGGTCAGCTTCAGGGAGGAGGAGGAAGCTGACCTATTCGCCWTTGCCGGGGAGGAGGTCGGCGCWGGCGGAATTCYTTTCGCCGATCAAAGAGGGCGAARCTCTCGGAGGTAACGACACCCGCCAGGGGAGGAGGTCTGGCGGGTGTGTTAAGGTGGYCAGCTYATCGGGAGGAARAAGCTGACCTGATCCGYCATAGTCGGGGAGGAGGTCGACGCTGACGGAATTCTCAAATTAGATTGCGCGGCGGGCGATCGACTGGATCTCGCCACGATTGATGCCGAGATCGGCAAGCTGGCGGTTCGACAGACGGCCAAGCTCGTTCACCGTCTCGCGATAAGCGCGCCAGTTACGGTAAGTGCGGAGCAAGTTCATTTTAGTTCTCTTTTCGGTTCGGACAGGTGGGTCCAGTGGACCCGGTTTCGGTTAGATGGCTTTACGCGCGACGAAGTGGATGTCGCTGCGGGTGATGCCAAGGTCGGTCAGTTCACGGTTCGACAGGCGGCTCAGCTCGGAGACAGTCTCACGGTAGCGGCGCCAGTTGCGGTAATTGCGGATCAGGTTCATCTTCGTTTCCCTTCGTCTTCTTTTCTCTTCTGTGTACGGGGCGTAGATAGGATGCCCTTGCCCAAAATTGAAGCGCTATGCTCGCATGGCAGCAATGCGTTTTGTGCATTGCAGCATTAATGGGCATTAAGCCTTCGGTCATAATTGTGACCGAATCTGAAATTCGCCATAATGACAACGCCTTGGGCCTGATATCGGCGGCTGTGGCAGAGGGATGCGACTTATGGCGAGCTATGCCACCAAGGTGAAGAGCGACATGGCGCGCTGGGTCGACAGCGGGCTCCTCGACCGCGCGACTGCAGACGTGCTTGTCCGCGATGTCGAAGCAAACGAACGCAACGGTCTCAACTTCGGTTCGATCCTGGCGATCATGGCGGCACTTCTGTTTGCTGCCGCGATCCTCATTCTCGTTGCCGCCAATTGGGAGGCGATCCCGCGCGTTGCGCGCGTCGGCGCTTTGTTTGCTGTCATCTTTGCCGGTTATGTCGGCGGCGCCGTCCTCAAAGAACGCGGCCATGGCGGTTTCGCCGAAGCCCTATGGCTGATCGCGGCTGCGGCCTTTGGCGGTTCGATCGCGCTGATCGGCCAGATGTATCATTTCTCCGGTGACGAAGCCGTGGCCATCGTCACCTGGTGCGTCGGCACGGCGATTGCGGCTGCCGCGCTCCGCTCCAACGCCTTGACGGTGGCGGCCGTCGGCATCGCGGATGCCTGGCTAGCGCTCAAGGGCTTCGAGATCTTCCGCCGCGAGGCATTGCCGCATTTCTTCGTCGCGTTCATGGCGGTGTTCTGGGTGCTGTCGTTGTGGACGCAAAGCCGTGCCGCCCGACATCTCATTGTGCTTTCTCTCATCTTCTATGCGGTATTGCTCGGCATTCACTACGACACGCTTGAGGTGGGACTGGTGCTCTCGCTGGTGTCCGCAGCCCTGCTGGCCGTTGCCGCACTGGCGCCCGCACTGTCCGAACGCCTCGTCCAGCTTGGCGGCCGGCTGYCGCTGCATGCCCTGATCGGCTTCCTGACCGGCATGGCCATGGTGCAAGTCGACCGGTTCGACGAGCAGGGCTTTGTCATTGCCGCAGCCGGGGCGCTGGCCGTCATTGCAGCAGCAATCATCCTCCTTGGGCGCGAGAGCCGAGCCTTGCGCTGGATCGCCTATCTCGGTTTCGCCTTCGAACTGGCGATTGTCTACCTGGTCACGGTTGGCTCGATGCTCGGC
>NZ_JBFUKO010000164.1:0-9280 GCF_056400805.1 Aminobacter sp. P4_H6_2 | reverse complement strand
CGTCGACCGCGGTCACCTGGGCCCCGCTCAACCTGAGCGATGCGCTCATATCCGGGTGGCAGGGATTTTCGCAGATGGCGTGTGCGCCCTGGCGGAGCAGAAGCTGGATAACGATCCACAGCGCATTCTGCGCTCCAACGGTGACAAGGATCTCGTCCGGGCCAGCACGAATGCCGCGACTGGGCAGCGTCCGCGAGCAGATGTAATTGACCAGCTGCACATCGTCGGCGGCAGCGAAATCCCCCGCCATCAGTTCAAAATCCTCGCGCGCCAAGGCACGCCGGGCGCAGTCGCGCCAGGCAGTCAGGTCAAACAGCGAGGGGTCCATCTGTCCGTAGAGGAACGGATAGGGATAGCGCCGCCAGTCGAGCGGCTTGCGCATCTGCTTGGCAACGATGAAGCTCGTGCGCAGCTTGGCTGACCAGTCGATGACATCAGGTCCCGCCTCGGGCGTGCTTGCCTCCAGTCCGCTAATCGGGGGGTTGTCGGCGACACGATAGGCGCTGCGGCTCGCCGTCTCGACGTAACCCTGTGACGCCAGTTCCTGATAGGCCAGCGTCACCGTGATGCGCGAGATGTTGAGGTAATCGGCGAGCTTGCGCGTCGACGGCAGCTGCGCGCCTGGTGGCAGCCGGCCCGCAAGCACCGACGAAACAATCGTCTCGCGGATCTGCGTCTGCAGCCCGATCCGGCTCGCCCGGTCGAGAAAGAAGATCGATTCCKAAATGGTCGCGTGCGCCATGAACCTGCCTGTAAGCCCAKACTGGAATCATTCAACTTCCTATCTGGATATAAGGCAATCGGATGTGCTCAATTATCCCTTTGAGGCAGAACCAAGACCGGCATCAAAGCTGGCAAGATCCCGGGACAACCGGTGGCAGCAAAACAAAGAGGGAAACGATGATACACTTTAAGTCTCTGAAGCATTTGGCCGGCGCAGCAACCATCGCTGCCGGCCTGTTCACGTCCTGTCTTGCTTACGCTCAAACGTCGGTCGTCGTCGGCTACCAGCAGATCGTCGGTCCGTTCGTCACCGCCATTGCCGACGGCCGCTTCGACGCCGCCGCCAAGGAAGCGGGCTACACCATCGACTGGCGCCAATTCAGCTCGGGCGGCGACATCTCGACCGCGCTCGCCTCGGGCACCGTGCCGATCGGCGTGATCGGCTCCACCGGCACCACCGCCGCCGCGACCCGCGGCGTCGATCTCGAACTGTTCTGGATCCTCGACAATATCGGCAAGTCCGAAGCACTCGTGGTGCGCAACGGCTCTGGCATCGAAAAGCCCGAAGACCTCAAGGGCAAGAATGTCGGCGTGCCCTTCGTGTCGACCTCGCATTTCCATCTGCTCGTCGGCCTGGAGCAGGTGTGGAAGATCGATCCGCGCGAGGTCAACATCCTCAACATGAAGCCGCCGCAGATCATTGCAGCATGGCAGCGCGGCGACATCGATGCCGCCTATGTCTGGCCACCGGCGCTGTCTGAACTGCTCAAGAACGGCAAGGTGATCGCCGATTCCGAAGTCATCGGCGCGGCCAGCGTGCCGACCTTCGACGGCCTTGTGGCCGACAAGAAATGGGCGGCTGAGAACCCCAAGTTCATGGCGGCCTTTACCAAGGTTCTTGCCGATGCCTATGCCGACTACAACGCCAACAAGGCAGCCTGGACAGCGGACTCGCCGCAGGTCCAGGGCATCGTCAAGCTGATCGGCGGCGATGGCGCAGGTGCTGTCGAAGCGCTGAAGCTCTTGTCCTTCCCCAATGCCGCCGAACAGGCGTCCGACACCTGGCTCGGCGGGGGTGCAACACGCGCGCTGAACGAAAGCGCGAAGTTCCTTGTCGCCCAAAAACAGATCGACAAGGCACTCGACGACTACGCGCCCTTCGTCAACAGTGGCTATGCCAAGGAGGCGTCCAAATAAGCCTCGACAAAGCCGCTGGCCGCACCTGTCGGCCGGCGGCGACTTCCCACCTCGACTGCGCATTCGTTACGAAAGGTCGGCGAAATGGAAGCCTTAAACGTCAGCAATGTCAGCCTGACCTATCCAGGTCTCTATACCGATCAGGCGGTCGTTGCGCTCAAGGGCGTGAATCTTGAAATCAACAGCGGCGATTTCGTCGTGGCGCTCGGCGCGTCGGGCTGCGGCAAGACCACATTGCTCAACCTGATGGCTGGTTTCATGGCGCCGACCGCCGGCGACATCACATTGGGCGGGCGCCGCATCACGGGTCCCGGCGCCGACCGTGGCGTCGTCTTCCAAAAGCACGCGCTTTTGCCCTGGCTCAACGTCATCGACAACACCGAGTTCGGCCTCAAGCTGCGCGGCGTGGACAAGGCGACGCGGCGTGAGATTGCCACCAAAAACCTCGCACTGGTCGGGCTTCAGGATTTCCACCGCCACATGATCTACCACCTCTCCGGCGGCATGCAGCAGCGCGTCGGCGTTGCCCGCGCGCTGACCTGCGATCCAGCGATGCTGTTGATGGACGAACCGATGGCCGCCCTCGACGCGCTGACCCGCGAGACCATCCAGGAGCTGCTGCTCAAGGTCTGGCAGCTCACCAACAAGATGTTCTTCTTCATCACCCACAGCGTCGAGGAGGCGCTGTTCCTGGGCTCGCGGCTGATCGTCATGTCGCCGCGGCCGGGCCGCATCACCCACACCTACGAACTCGATTTCAACCGACGCTTCCTTGAAGAGGGCAATGCCCGTGCCATCAAGTCCAGCCGCGATTTCATCGACATGCGCGAACAGATCCTCAGCATCATCTATGGCGACGAGCTCCAATCCGGAAACCCGGAACTCGCCCATGCTTGAGCGCCTCTCCAAGGCCAAGCCCGCGCGACCAGGCAAGATCTATGGCGCGCCCGGCGACGGCATGAGCGGGCATATCAGCCTGATCACAGCCCTGGTGATCTTCGGCCTGTGGCTGCTGGTTACCGAGATGGGCTGGGTCAAGCCTTTGTTCCTGCCCTCGCCGCTCGCCGTATGGGCCAAATTCGTCACGGCTATGACGGAAGGCGTTTCCAATTCGACACTTACCCAGCACACGCTGGCGAGCCTTGGCCGCGTGCTCGGCGCCTTTGTGCTGGCGCTCGTGACGGCGGTACCCGTCGGCATCCTGATGGGCACCAACCGCGTCGTGCGCGGCCTGTTTGATCCGATCATCGAGTTCTACCGGCCGCTGCCACCGCTCGCCTATCTGCCACTTATCATCATCTGGCTCGGCATCGACGAGCTGCCGAAGGTGTTCCTGATCTACCTCGCCATCTTCGCGCCGATGGCGATCGCCGCCCGCGCCGGCGTCCGCTCCGTCTCGATCGAGCAGATTCACGCGGCTTATGCGATGGGCGCGAGCCGTGGCCAGGTCATCCGCCACGTCATTCTCAAGGCTGCCTTGCCGGAGATATTCACCGGCATGCGCATCGGCATCGGCGTCGGCTGGACCACGCTTGTGGCGGCCGAAATGGTCGCCGCCCATCGCGGCCTGGGCTTCATGGTGCTGAATGCCGCTGAATATCTCGCCAGCGACACGGTGATCATGGGCATCATCGTCATCGGCATATTCGCTTTCGCCTTTGACCTTTTGATCCGCTATCTCGAAAAGACGCTGATCCCCTGGAAGGGCAAGATCTGATGGCAGCAATGATCCACATGGCGACTGCGCCACCCGGCTGAAGCCACCAAAACTCATCACACCAAGACCATTCGGCCGGCTTGTCCGGCCACGGCGAAGCTATGCCTGAAAGGCACAGCAGCCACGTCACGAGGACTGCGAAATGCCTGTTACCGCCAACGATCTTGCCCACCTGTTCGATGCCTTCAACCGGCACGACATCGATGGTGTCATGCGCTTCTTCGCCAAGGATTGCGTCTTCAATGGTGTCGCCGGCACAGAGGTCTACGGCACACGTTTCGAAGGCACGGAGCAGATCGCCGCGGCTTTCAGCGGCGTCTGGAAAGCCATGCCGGACGCGCATTGGGCCCATCACGGACATTTCGTCCATGGCGACCGCGCGGTCTCCGAATGGACCTTCTCCGGCACCAATTCGGACGGTAGCCGCATCGAGGCCGAAGGCTGCGATCTGTTCACGCTGAAGGACGGCGAGATCGTACGCAAGCAGGCATTCCGCAAGAACCGGCCGCTGATTGCGGCTCAGCCCAAGGGCTGAGAGGTTCGGGAGAACAGGCCCATGCAACATCAGCTCACAAGGCCCAGTGCTCAGCGAAAGCCCTTTGACCCGGCCTACGATCCGGTTCATGCGCCCAATCCCGGCGAAGGCAAGGACTATGCGCCGACCTACTGGATCGCCACCGCCGGCATGCCGCCCGAAGACGACGGCCCGGTCACGCAGGATATCGATGTCGATGTCGCCATTATCGGTTCGGGCTATACTGGCCTCTCCTGCGCCATCCATCTCGCCAAGGAGCATGGCATCAAGGCGACGGTGCTTGAGGCCAATGGCGTCGCCTGGGGTTGCAGCACGCGCAATGGCGGACAGGCGCAGATTTCAGCCGGGCGGCTCAAGCGTTCGCAATGGATCGAACGCTGGGGCATCGATGTCGCCAGGAGGCTGCATGCCGAGATCAGCGAGGCTTTTGACCTGTTTCGCGACCTGATCCGTTCACCGGAGATCGACTGCGACCCGCAGGATGGCGGCCATCTTTACATCGCCCATCGCGACAAGATGATGCCAGCGCTGGAGAAGGAATCGCGGCTGCTCAACGAGGTTTTTGGCTATCCGACCCGGATCGTGGGGCGCGACGAGATCCACCGGGATTTCGTCCGTGACGCCGAAGCCAAGGGCGGTGTGTATGAGCCCGACGGCATGGGCATCCATGCCGCCAAGCTCGCCTTCGGCTATCTCAAGCTGGCCCGCAAGCTTGGCGCCAGGGTACACACCTCCAGTCCGGTGCTGGACAGCGAGCTGAAGGGCGGCGTCCACCATCTGCGCACGCCGGGCGGCACAGTCCGGGCACGCGCGGTCTGCATCGCCACCGCCGGTTACACCTCGCCTGGCCTGCACGACCTGACCAGGCACCGGCTGATGCCGATCCTGTCCAATTCCGTCGTCACCCGCCCGCTTACCCCTGGCGAACACGAGGCGCTGAATTTCAAGACGCGCATCCCGCTCACCGATACGCGCACCTTGCGTCACTACTATCGCATGCTGCCCGATGGCCGCGTGCAGATCGGCAGCCGCAGCGCCATCACCGGCCGCGATGCGGTCAATGACAGGCATCTCGAGCGCCTGCTCGAAGGGCTCTATCGCAAGTTTCCGGTCCTGCGCGGCATCGAGGTCGACTATTCATGGTGGGGCTGGGTCGATGTCAGTCACGACATGATGCCGCGCATCTTCCGGCCCGACCCGAAACAGCAGCTGTTCTATGCCATGGGCTATGGCGGCAACGGCGTCATGTATTCGGCCCAGGCCGGCCGCCGCATGGCCCAGATGGTCGCGGGCAAGGGCGGCGAGCTCGACCTGCCGATCTTCACCTCACCGCTGCCGAGCCACGGGCTTCTGACGCCGTTCAGGCGCCTTGGCCAGTGGGGCATGTACCGCTGGTATTATCTCAAGGACGAAATCCTCTAGCCCTCCCAAGGCCGGACTCCGCCCCCGAAATCGAAAGGAACAAAACCATGAAAATGACCACCGAAGAAGCATTCGTGAAGGTTCTCCAGATGCATGGCATCGAGCATGCATTCGGCATCATCGGCTCGGCCATGATGCCCGTATCCGACCTTTTCCCCAAGGCCGGCATTAGCTTCTGGGACTGCGCGCACGAGACCAATGCCGGCATGATGTGCGACGGCTTCAGCCGCGTCACCGGCACCATGGCGATGGCGATCGGCCAGAACGGCCCCGGCGTCACCGGCTTCATCACCGCGATGAAAACCGCTTACTGGAACCATACGCCGATGCTGATGGTCACCCCCCAGGCGGCCAACAAGACTATCGGCCAGGGCGGTTTCCAGGAAGTCGACCAGATGGCGATGTTTGAGGAGATGGTTTGCTACCAGGAAGAGGTGCGCGACCCCTCGCGCATTCCCGAAGTGCTCAACCGCGTCATCGAAAAGGCCTGGCGCGGCTGTGCGCCAGCGCAGATCAACATCCCGCGCGACTACTGGACCCATGTCATCGACGTCGACCTGCCGAGCATCGTCAAGCTCGAACGGCCCTCGGGCGGAAAGCAGGCAATCGCGGAGGCGGCAAGGCTGCTCTCCGAAGCGAAATTCCCCGTTATCCTCAACGGTGCTGGCGTGGTCATCGGCGAAGCAATCCCAGAATCAATCGCGCTGGCCGAGCGTCTCGATGCGCCCGTCTGCTGCGGTTACCAGCACAATGACGCCTTCCCCGGCAGCCATCGCCTTGCCGCGGGCCCGCTGGGCTACAATGGTTCGAAGGCAGCGATGGAGCTGATCGCCAAGGCGGACGTGGTGCTGGCGCTCGGCACGCGCCTCAACCCGTTCTCGACCCTGCCCGGCTACGGCATCGACTACTGGCCGAAGAACGCCGCGATCATCCAGGTCGACATCAACGCCGACCGCATCGGCCTGACCAAGAAGGTCTCGGTCGGCATATGCGGCGACGCCAAGCAGGTGGCGCGCCAGATCCTCGATCAGCTGACGCCGGCTGCTGGCAACGTTGGCCGCGAGGAGCGCAAGGCTGCGATCCACCAGACCCGTTCGGCCTGGCTGCAGCAGCTGTCGTCGATGGACCACGAGGATGACGATGCGGGAACCGAGTGGAATGCCTCGGTGCGCCGTCGCGAGGCCGACCGCATGTCGCCGCGCCAGGCATGGCGGGCGATCCAGGCGGCTTTGCCCAAGGAAGCGATCATCTCCACCGACATCGGCAATAACTGCGCCATCGGCAACGCCTATCCGAGCTTCGAGCAAGGCCGCAAGTATCTTGCACCCGGCATGTTCGGCCCGTGCGGCTATGGCTTCCCGTCGATCGTCGGCGCCAAGATCGGCCGGCCCGACGTGYCGGTGGTTGGCTTTGCCGGCGACGGCGCTTTCGGCATCTCGATGAACGAGATGGGCGCGATCGGCCGCAAGGGATGGCCGGCGATCACCATGGTGATCTTCCGCAACTACCAGTGGGGTGCCGAAAAGCGCAACACGACGCTATGGTACGACAACAACTTCGTCGGCACTGAGCTCAACCCGAACCTCAGCTACGCCAAGGTGGCCGAGGGCTGCGGATTGAAAGGTGTGGTGGCCGACACGCCGGCTGCGCTGACGGCAGCATTGCAAAAGGCGGTCGAGGAACAGGCCAAGGGTGTGACCACTTTCGTCGAGGTCATTCTCAACCAGGAACTCGGCGAGCCCTTCCGCCGCGATGCGATGAAGAAGCCGGTGCCAGTTGCCGGCATCGACCGCGCCGACATGCGTCCGCAGTCACGCAGCTGACAAGCGGCTACATCGCGCCAATACCGGCTCGGAACATTTGCATCCGGGCCGCATCCACCTCTCCTGGACATATTGATGAAACCGCTCGACCGCATCATCGCAGCCGCAAGGCACGCGCCCAAACGCATTGTGCTGGCCGAGGGCGAGGATCCGCGCATCGTCGAGGCTGCCGTGCAGGCTCTACGAGAAGGCATCGCCGAGATCACCCTGATCGGCAGCCATCAGGTGATCACGCAAAGGCTGGCCGATGCCGGTGCCAGTCCTGAACGATTTCGTATCGAGGACCCGGCACGCTCGCCCCTGACCCCGCGTTTTGCGGCCGCCTATCATGAATTGCGCAAGGCCAAGGGCGTCAATAAGATCCAGGCACTGGAGGCTGTTCGTTCGCCCCTCATCTTCGCCGCCATGATGGTGCGCGAGGGTGAGGCGGACGGCACTGTCGGCGGGGCCGTCGCCACCACTGCCGACACGGTGCGGGCAGCCCTCCAGGTCATCGGCCGCGCGCCTGGTGTCGGGCTGGTCTCCAGCTTCTTCCTGATGATGTTGTGCGAGCCCTACCATGCCCGCAAAGGCGCCTTCGTCTTCGCCGATTGCGGCCTGGTCGTCGACCCCGATGCAACTGGCCTCGCCGACATCGCACGCATGTCGGCGCGCTCTTACGAGGCGTTGGCCGGCGCTGCCGCCAAGGTGGCGATGCTGTCGTTTTCGACCAATGGCAGTGCGGCGCACGAGCGGGTGTCGAAGGTCGTCGAGGCGACCCGGCTCGCCCATGCCGCCGACCCCGACCTTGTCATCGACGGCGAGCTGCAGTTCGACACTGCCTTTGTCGAGGCGGTCAGCGCGTCCAAGGCGCCGAACTCAACGCTGCATGGCGAAGCCAATGTTTTTGTCTTCCCCAATCTCGACGCCGCCAATATCGGCTACAAGATCGCCCAGCGCATCGGTGGCGCCACCGCCATCGGGCCGATCCTGCAAGGCCTTGCCAAGCCGGCAAATGACCTGTCGCGCGGCTGCAGCACCGAGGACGCGTTTCACATGATCGCCGTTACAGTGGTTCAGGCGGCCCAGGGCTAGGGCCGCCGATCAATCCATGTCGGGCCCGTCGGGCAGATCGCGCCGGCCTGCCATGATCTCGCGCTTGCCGACATGGTTGGGAGCGCCAACCAGGCCCTCCTTCTCCATGCGTTCGACCAGCGAGGCGGCACGGTTGTAGCCAATGCCGAGTCGGCGCTGGATGTAGGAGGTCGAGCACTTCTTGTCGCGCTGCACCACCTTCACCGCCTCGTCATAGATCGAGTCGCCATCTTCGGCCGCAACGGCCCCCTTGTCGAAGACGGGCCCCTGTTCGGGCTCTTCGTCCTCTTCGTCGGCAGTCACGGTTTCGAGATATTCGGGGCGCCCCTGCGCTTTCAGATGGGCCACGACATGCTCGACCTCAATGTCGGAGACAAAGGGGCCGTGAACGCGCGAAATGCGCCCGCCGCCCGCCATGTGCAGCATGTCGCCCTGGCCGAGAAGCTGTTCAGCGCCCTGTTCGCCAAGGATGGTGCGGCTGTCGATCTTGGACGTCACCTGGAAGGAGATGCGGGTCGGGAAGTTGGCCTTGATCGTGCCGGTGATGACATCGACCGATGGGCGCTGCGTCGCCATGATCAGATGGATGCCGGCGGCACGCGCCATCTGCGCCAGGCGCTGGATGGCGCCTTCGATTTCCTTGCCGGCGACCATCATCAGGTCGGCCATCTCGTCGACGATGACGACGATATAGGGCATCGGCGCGAGGTCGATCTCCTGCTCTTCAAACAGCGGCTCGCCGGTGCCTTTTTCGAAGCCGGTCTGAACCGTCATGACGACGGTCTCGCC
>NZ_JBFUKO010000163.1:0-9286 GCF_056400805.1 Aminobacter sp. P4_H6_2 | reverse complement strand
CGACAGCCGAGATCGGCACGATCTCGATGCCTCGCTTTCGCGCCTCGCTTGCCCATGATGTCACGGCATCCACCGTGACGTCGAATGCATTGCCTGTGCCGATGGCAAAACCCTTGGCGCGCGCGGTCCGCTCCAGCTCGTCGAGCTTGTTGAGGATCGCGCCGCGATCCTGGACCGCATCGATGATGGTATCTCCAGCCGCGAACGGCACGCCGTTCTTCAGCGCCTGTTCGGGTGCCAGGCTGCGCGCCGACGAGCCATCATCGACATAACCGATGCCGCGCTTGCCGAGCTCGGCCATCATCGCGCCCATCGCTTCTGGGCTCGCCGAGAAACGCGCGCCCATATAGTTCATGACAGCGGTGTAATTGGTCGTCCGCGACAGCGTCCAGCGCAGGTTCTTCAGGTTTTCGTCGGCACTTGCATCGACGGTCAGCGTGTTGCGGCCGGGATTGACGTTGGGAAAATCGAACGGCTCGAGCGGCACCTGCATGACGATCTCATGGCCCTCGCGCCGTGCCGCCTGCATCCAGCGGCCAAGGCTGTTGCCCTGCGGCGCAAAGCCAAGCGTGACCTCCGGCGGCAACTTGCCGATCGCCTGTTGCGTTCCCGTCTGCGACAGGCCGAGCCCGCCGATGACGATCGCCACCCGCGCGCCCCGCGCACCCGACCAGGCACGTGCGTATACGTCAAATGGACGTCGTCCGTCGGCCGCCCGTATCGGCAGCGGCCCACTCGCGCTGTCTTCGATCAGCGCCTTTTCGGGCAGATGGGCGATACGCAGGTTTTGCCCGACAGCGGACGGATCGCGGATCACAACGACCCCGTCCTCGCCCACCGGCGGATTGACATGGATGATCGCCGGGCCGCTCGCGTTTGGTGCGGTCTCCGGCTTCGGCTTGGCTACAGGCTGGGCGGGTGCTGCAACGGTCTCCGGTGTTGAAACCGCAACGACTTCCGGCGTGCGGAAAGGTTTTTGGCCAAGCGCGATCGACGCCGACGCAGCAACGACCGCCGCAGCGCACAGGCCAGCGATCAATGGTCCCTTGCGCAGCTGGGCAAACCGCTTGCCAGCGGGGCGGCGTGCAGCCTGCCCAAGCGGACGGTCGATTTCTTTTTCGATCTGCACCACCCCGCGCTCTCAGCCAGCTCCCCGAATCAAACTGCCGGAACCTTGCGGCCCCGGCAGCTTTGCATTGCCTCGATCAAGCAACCAGCCCCGTGGGCCGGCGACGACCTGATTTACTGCTGGTTCATCACAGCCTTGTCAGGGTTGGGCGGGAACGACGGGTCGGTCTTCTGCCCGCGCAGCAGCTCAAGCGCATAGTTGAGCTGCAGGTCGTCCTTCGGCTCCGGCGGCACATAGGCTGCCGAGCCCGAACCCTTGTCGCTCTCTTCCACGCCCTTGATGTGGCCCTTGAGCTCGGATTCGCCACGTGTGACGTCGCGACCCTGCAGATCAGCCGGCAACGGCTGGTCGACCTTGATGTCAGGCGAGATGCCCTTGCCCTGGATCGACTTGCCCGACGGCGTGTAATAGAGCGCCGTCGTCAGCCTGAGCGCACCATTCTCGGCCAGCGGGATGATGGTCTGCACCGAACCCTTGCCGAAGGACTGCGTGCCCACAACGGTTGCGCGGCGCAGGTCCTGCAGCGCACCGGCGACGATTTCCGACGCGCTCGCCGAACCGCCATTGATCAGCACGACCAGCGGCTTGCCGTCGATGTCGTCGCCTGGACGGGCGTCGAAGCGGGTGATGTCCTTCGGATCGCGGCCGCGGGTCGAAACGATCTCGCCACGGTCAAGGAAGGTGTCGGAGACGCTGACCGCCTGGTCGAGCAAGCCACCCGGGTTCAGGCGCAGGTCGAGCACGTAGCCCTTGAGTTTGTCCTCGGGGATCTGCTTCTTGATCTCGGCGATCGCATTTTGCAGGTCATCGAAGGTCTTCTCGGTGAACGAGGTGATCTTCATGTAGCCGACATCGTTGTCGACGCGGAACTTGACCGCCTTGACCTTGATGACGTCGCGCATGATCGAAAGCTCGATCGGCTTGTCGGCACCCTGGCGCAGGATCGTCAGCTTGATCGGCGTGTTGATCAGGCCACGCATCTTTTCGACCGCGTCGTTCAGCGTCAGGCCGCGAACTTCCTCACCGTCGATCTTGGAGATGTAATCCCCGGCCAGAACGCCAGCCTTGGCTGCGGGCGTGTCATCGATCGGAGTGATGACCTTGACCAGTTCGTTTTCCATCGTCACCTCGATGCCGAGGCCGCCGAATTCGCCCTTGGTCTGGACGCGCATGTCCTTGGCGGCTTCAGCGTTGAGATATGACGAATGCGGATCAAGCGAGGTCAGCATGCCATTAATGGCGTTTTCGATCAGCGACTTCTCGTCCGGCGGGGTCACATACTGGCCCCGCACGCGTTCGAAGATATCGCCGAAGATAGCAAGCTGGCGGTAGGTCTCTGAGCCCGCCGCGTTCGCTGTTGAGCCGGGTGCACCGTACACCAGGCTCATCGCTGAGGCTCCCATCAACGCCCCGGCAAGCAGAAGCGACAGTTTACGCATCATTTATGTCCTTCCAGAGGTGCGGTCCGCCCACCATGGGGTCGGATCGACGGGTTTTCCATCCTTGCGGAACTCGACATAGAGTTCCGGCGTCGCATTCGCATTTTCCGAAGCTGAGGTGCTCGCCACCCTCGCCTCACCCATCGCACCGATCGGCTCGCCTGCTAGTACGGACTGACCCGGCGCGACGCTGATTCTGCTCATCCCCGCCAAGACGACATGATAGCCGTCGCCGGCATTGAGGATCAAGAGTTGACCATAGGAGCGGAAAGGCCCCGCATAAAGAACACTTCCATCCGCCGGAGCCGTGACGATGGCGCCCGATTGTGTCGCAACCATGTCCCCAAGCATGGTTCCGCCTATGCCGTCGGCGGCGCCGAAGCGGCGTTTTATGCGCCCGGTGACCGGCAGCGCGACCTGTCCCTGCAGCAGAGAAAACGGTGCGGAAGCAATAAGTTGGTTGGCTTCCGGCACGACTGGCACGACAGGTTCGTTGGCGGCCTTAGCAGCCTCCTCCGCAGCCACCCGCGCGGCCTCCGCATCGGCTGTCTTCTTCGCCGCCTGCGCATCGAGTGYTGCGATCAATTCTTTGAGACTGTCGGCTCGCGCCGCCAGTTCGGCAGATTTTTTTGTTTCTTCGGCCAAAGCCGTCTCGGATTCGCCCCGTAGACGGCTCTTGGCTTCGAGCAGCAGATCGAGTCGCGCCTTCTCGCCGGCCTGGGCCGTCATCGCCGTGGTCAGGCGGTCGCGCTCGGCCTCGATCGAGGCAACCACCCGCGACAGCTCCTTGAGATCGGCCATCAATATGTCGGTCTCCGAGCGCAACTCGGGCACCACCGCACCCAACAGGATCGCGCTGCGGATCGACGACAGCGCATCCTCCGGCTTGACCAGGATCGCCGGCGGCGGATTGAGGCCCATGCGTTGCAGCGCGCCCAGCACCTCGGCCAGCACGCCGCGGCGCATGTTGAGCGAGGTGCGGATGCCCGCCTCCTGCTCCTTGAGCCCTTCGAGCTTGCCGGCAATGTCTTCGATGTCCTGGCCGAGCTTGCGTTCGGTCTTTGCGGACTGGATCAGCGCAGCGGTGATCGAGGCGTGGTCCTTCTTCACCTGCGCGATTTCAGCCGCCAGCTTTTCGCGGCGCTCGGCCGACAGCTCGATGTCGCGCGCGACACTTTCGTAAACGGACCGCGTCTGGTCGGGGTTCGGCAGCGGCGGTCCCACCTGGGAGGAAGCTGTTCCGCAGGCAAGCGTGATCATGCCCGCCGCGACAATGCCGCGGCACGGCGATAGCCACGCCTTCACTGGAGAGTTCCGCGCCATGCGATGATCCGGTTGTATGTCTGCGACCTTAGTGGCGGCATCGTTAACGAACCATCAACCATGTTTGTTGGGCACGACCGCGAGCGGACATTTGCCCGGCCATTTTGTCGAATTCCGGGCGTTCACGCGCGATGATAGGGATGTCCCGACAAAATGGTCGCGGCCCGGTAGAGCTGCTCGCCGAGCATGATGCGCACCATCTGGTGCGGCCAGGTCGCGGCACCAAAGGAAATCAGCAGCTGTGCTTCGTTGCGCAGCGCCACATCATGGCCGTCGGGCCCGCCAATGCCGATCATCAACGCCCGCTGGCCGCCATCGCGCAGCGAAGCGATCTTGTCGGCAAACTGTTGTGAGGAGAGATTCTTGCCGCGCTCGTCGAGCAGGATCAGCGCGGCTCCGGGCGCCATTTGGGCACGTAGCCTGTCGGCTTCCTCGCGCCGACGCTCGTCGACATTTTGCGCGCGGCTTTCAGCGATCTCGGTGACCCCGGAAAAGTCGAAGCCGAGCGGCCCACCGCTTTTCGAGAACCTGTCGAGATAGCGGTCGGCAAGTTCCTTCTCGGGGCCGGCTTTCATCCGGCCCACGGCATGTATCGCTACCTTCATCCCTGTCTTCTAACGGTTCAGTGAACCGTTTCTTCCTCTAGATCCGGCGCCTGCCACATCTTTTCGAGATTGTAGAACTCGCGGATCTCGGGCCGGAAGATATGGACGATGATATCGCCTGAATCGATGAGCACCCAGTCGGCACCCGACAACCCCTCGACGCGGGCAGTGCCGAGATCGGCATCCTTCAGCGCTTTGAGGAGATGATCGGCAAGTGCGGCGACATGACGGTGCGACCGACCCGAGGCGATGACCATATAGTCGCCTAGGCTCGATTTCCCCTGGATGTCGATGGAGACAATGTTTTCGGCCTTGGAGTCTTCCAGACTGGCAAGGACTGTCTTGATGGCGCGGGCAACAGCGTCGTATTCGCCTATCCCGGCCGGCGAAGGCAGGATTTCCGCCCTCTTCCGAAGTGCTGTTCTCAGTGTCTTTCCTTTCCGACAGGAACAACCAAATCACCCTGAACGTGGGCGACACCATTTAGATAGGCAGAGTTGGGCTACAGTTTCAAGACAAGCGCGTGCAAACACCTGACAACAAGCCGTTAGCACCCATCTTTCTTGAAACGCTACGGATCGACCGGCGGCGGCAATTGCGCCGACATCGGCGAGAAACTGCCGCTTTCACGTGCCGGAACCGCACTTGTCATGCGCAGCCGCCACAAGACAAAGGCCGTGCAGATCGCGCCAATGGCAATCGCCACATACATGAAGGCATAGGTGCCGTAGAAGGCGGTCAGCACGGTGCCAAGGCCCGGCACGATGAAACCCGACAGCGACCAGGCAAACAGCATGCTGCTCGACAAGGCCACCAGATCGTCCTTGCTGGCGCGGTCGGAAGCATGCGCGCTGGACAGCGAATAGATCGACTCGCTCGCCCCGCTCCACACCACATAGATCGCAACCATGATCGGCAGCGCGCTCCCGTCGAAGCGGCTGGCTGCAAGCCCGGCGATCACCACAAGTAGGCCAGCGGCAACCAGCACGTAACGCCGGTCGGTCCGGTCGGAAATCCAGCCGAACGGAATCTGGAACAACAGCGTGCCGAGCGGCATGGCAAACAACAGCGTCGCCACCTCTTGCTGGCTGAAGCCGCTTGCGGTGGCATGGATCGGCGCGAAGCCAGTGACCAGCATCGACACGCCGCCGACGGCCAGCATGCCGGCGACACCGACCGGCGAGATGCGCCAGGCGCGTGCCAACGCCACCGAAGCAGCCTTTGGCGGTGGCGGCTGGCGCAGGCGGGTGAGCCCCACCGGCAGGATCGAGACAGCATTGAAGGCGATGCCAATGAGCGGCGCCTGCGCGGTCGCGATATCGACGAAGCCGAGYAGGAACGAGCCGACGCCCAGGCCGACGACATATGAGACATAAAAGATCGCCATGACGCGGCCACGGATTTCATTGCCGACGGCATCGTTGAGCCAGCTCTGGGCCACAATGAACAGCCCGCATATGGCAAAGCCGTAGAGCACCCGCGCGGCGATCCAGACAACCGGGAAGGTTCCGGCACCGATAGCCACGTTGGACAGCACGACCAGGGCTGAAAACACCATATAGGCGCGCGCATGGCCAACCCGGCGCACCAGCGCACCGGTGAGCAGGCAACCGGCAAGCCCGCCGGCGGAGAGGCCCGTGAGAATGGTACCGGCCCAGGTCGGTGCATAGCCGGCGGCACCCAGGCTGATCGGAATGTAGCCGAACATCAGGCCGTTGCCGACCGCCACCAGCGCCATCGCCACGATGACGCCGGCAACCGCAATCACCGGCGCGGGCGGTTCATCGTCCTGGCCTGTCGCGTGCTTTTGTTCCATGCCGCCAGTTTCGCCTGCCGTTGCTGCGTACGTAGTTGCAAAAGCGACATCGTCACGCTGGCTCCGCCAATTGCCTGTCCTGGATCAAAATGAAAGGGCCCGCGTTTTGGCCCATCGACATTTCGTGCGAAAAACGTCGTTGCAGCAACCACAATCAAACGAGCCGCGCCGACAAGGGGCATACCGGGTGCGTTCTCATGCAGGAAAGACCAATGACCCCGGTTCAAAAAGCCATCTGGTTCATCGAAAGCCACTATTCCAGGGATATCGGACTGGACGAGATTGCCGCCATTGGCGGTGTCTCTCGTTTCCACATGTCCCGCGCCTTCGGTGCCGCCACCGGCCATTCGCTCATGGGTTACATCAGAGCCCGCCGCCTCACCGACGCGGCGTTCTCGCTGGCCAAAGGCGCGCCCGACATTCTGGCGGTCGCGCTCGACGCCGGCTACGGCTCGCATGAGGCGTTCACCAGGGCCTTTCGCGACCGCTTTGGGCTCACGCCCGAGGCGGTGCGTGCGAAGGGCGCTGTTCCCCAACCCGAATGCGTGGAGCACCTCAAAATGGACGAAACCTTTGTTGAAAACCTGGCCCCGCCGCGTTTTGTCGATGGCGGCCCACTGCTCATCGCCGGCTTTGGCCAGCGCTACACTTGCGAGACCAGCATCGCCATTCCTTCGCTGTGGCAGCGCTTCGGCCCGCATTTCGGCAGCGTTCCAGGCCAGAAAGGCATGGTCGGCTACGGCGTCTGCTGCAATTTCGACGACGACACTTTCGAATACATCGCCGGTGTCGAGGTCACTGACTTCTCCGGCCTGACATCGGAGTTCAGCCGCCTGCGCATCCCGCCGCAGCGTTATGTCGTGTTCGCCACCACCGAGCACATCTCGGCGATCCGACGCATCACCAACACGATATGGAGCAAGTGGTTTCCGAGTTCGGGCCACGAGGCCGCCGATGCCCCGCATTTCGAGCGCTATCCCGAAAGCTTTGATCCGGTGACGGGCAATGGCGGCTATGAGCTCTGGCTGCCGATCAAGAGCTAGACTGGCCATTCCGATGCCCGGAAGCCTATCATTGACTCGGAATGGACAGCATCAGGATCAAACGCGTCTATGAGACGGCCACCGCCGACGATGGCTTTCGCGTGCTGGTCGACCGGGTCTGGCCGCGCGGGGTGACCAAGGAAAAGGCCGCTGTCGATCTCTGGCTCAAGGAAATCGCGCCTACGACGGAGCTGAGGAAATGGTTCGGTCATGCCCCTGAGCGCTGGGACGCGTTTCGTTCGCGCTATCTTTTGGAACTCGCGGCGCGACCGGCGCTGGTCGAAGACTTGCGCGCGCAGGCAGCAAAGGGGCCGCTGACGCTGGTCTACTCGGCCCGTGACAAACTCCACAACCAGGCCGTGGTGCTAAAACAAGCCCTTCAGGGCTGAGCATCCAGTCTGGCTGCGGGGCGATCGAAGGGAACCTGAACGGGTGCCGATTGTTTCCTTTCGCTGGGCGAAGGAATTTTTCATGTACGAGAAGGTTTTCACCAGGATCGCCAACAAGGTGGCCTATGCTGCCGGGCTGCCGCCAACCTTTGCGGCTTGTTGCCTGATCATCGTTGTTTGGGCGGTGTCCGGCCCATTCTTTGGCTTTTCCGATACCTGGCAACTCGTCATCAACACCGGCACGACCATCGTCACCTTTCTGATGGTGTTCCTCATCCAGAACACGCAGAACCGCGACGGTGCCGCGATCCAGGCCAAGCTCGACGAACTGATCCGGGTCAGCACCGGCCACAATCATTTCATCGGCATCGAGCACCTGACCGAGACCGAGGTCGAGGAAATCCGCCGCAAATGCGAGGAAGCGGCAAAGCGGCATGACTCGCGGGCGAGGTCAAAGGCGAAGGGGTAGCGCCAAGGTTGACGATAGCTCATGTCGGGCCCAAGATTGTTGCGAGTTGGGTACGGTGTGGCGTGATTGACTGGTTGGACATCCTCAAGGAGCAAGCCGAAACCGGCGCGGAAATGGCCCGCGAGGTACCTGTCACGCTTGCCAATCCCGACATCAGCCGTGATCAGGTGAAAAAGCTGTTTGCCGCGCTCGAACAGCAGGCCGAGTTCGTCGAAAAACTGCGGCAGGTGCTGGAAGCCAACGACTTCGAACCCGAGGTGCTGGTCGCCGCCGAGAAGCTGGAAGACCGTTACGCCGATCTGGCGGCATCCGCGGCCGAACGGCTGAAGGCTATGCGCAGCGGCGGCAACGCGCGCCGGCAATAACCGTCTATCTGGTTTAAACGCGCACCTTCGCTCCGCGATCAACGCCGTTGTCACGGCTTTTCCGTGCGATCAATGCGGCGTGGCGAGCAAGGGCACCGGCTGCATGCCAGCGCCCGTGATACGGTCAGGCCGGCGGCGTGCCGGAATGGATGACCTTCTTGATCTCCGCACGGAAAGACGGCGAGTCCTTTTCGCCATGAACTGACACAGCGTGCTGGACGGCCGCATCAATGAGTTCTTTTTCGGTGTCGGCCGCGATAGCTACGGTGCACTTCATTTCGCTCGGGAACTCACGGCAATCGATATATTGGCGCATCGTCTTCGCCTCCCAGCGATTTTATCAGATGTAGCTAATATTAATCCCGTAAGCAGGAAGCGGCAACTCATAAGACAAGGTGCCGGCGCTGGCGCTCATTCCCCGGCCGGCCCGCGGAATGCATTTGCGCGTTCAAACGCCCATTGCCGGAAGGTACGGGGCTCGCAGCCGGTCAGCTGCTCGACCGTGGGCAGCGGGGGGCTCACCGCCGTCATCCCGGGCGAGCGAAGCGAAGCGACGTGAGACCCGGGATCTATTGACCAGCACGGCCGGGTTCTCGGTTTGCAGAGGCATGGATGAAGTGCGCCAAGGCAAGGACCCGACCGAGTACGACGATGCTATGACCAATGGATCCCGGATAACCTGCGCTTCGCTCCGGTTTCCGGGATGAC
>NZ_JBFUKO010000162.1:0-9290 GCF_056400805.1 Aminobacter sp. P4_H6_2 | reverse complement strand
GTGTAGGGCGGGGCTGTCGTCCGAGCCGATACATGCCGCCAGTCCGCCCTGGGCCAGCGCGCTTGACGCGTCGCCGCCGAGCGGTGCGGCCGACAGGAGCACGACCGGTTCCGGCGCCAGTTCCAGTGCCGTCATCAGCCCGGCGAGCCCGCCGCCAATGATGACGGGACCGCCCGCGAGGTCGCCCATTTCGCTCATACCGCCAGCATCCGCTCGACCRCCAGGCGGGCGCGGGCGGCAACCGCAGGGTCGATGGTCACGGCATGCTGGTTCAGTTCGAGTGCGGAACGGATGTTGCCAAGGGTGATCCGCTTCATGTGCGGGCACAAATTGCAGGGGCGAATGAACTCGACATCGGGGTGCTCCACAGCGACGTTGTCGCTCATCGAGCATTCGGTCACCAGCACCACGCGCGACGGCTTTTTCGTGCCGACATAATCCGACATGGCAGCTGTCGAGCCGGCGAAATCGGCCTCGGCAACCACTTCCGGCGGACATTCTGGGTGTGCGAGCACCGTGACACCTGGATGTGCGGCGCGCATTTCGCGGATGTCTGCCGGCGTGAAGCGCTCATGCACCTCGCAGTGGCCTTTCCAGGCGATGATCTCGACATCGGTCTGGGCGGCGATGTTCTGCGCCAGATATTCGTCCGGCAGCATCAGCACGCGCGGCACGCCGAGCGACTCGACCACTGCCTTGGCATTGCCCGAGGTGCAGCAGATGTCAGACTCGGCTTTCACCGCAGCCGAGGTGTTGACGTAGGTGACGACGGGCACGCTGGGATAACGCTGGCGCAGCAGTCGAATGTCTTCGGGCGTGATCGAATCGGCCAGCGAACAGCCGGCACCCATGTCGGGGATCAGCACGGTCTTGCCGGGATTGAGCAGCTTTGCGGTCTCGGCCATAAAGTGCACGCCGGCCAGCACAATGACGTCTGCCTCGACTTCCATCGCCTTGCGGGCCAGCGCCAGGCTGTCGCCGACGATGTCGGCGACGCAGTGGAATATCTCAGGGGTCTGGTAGTTATGCGCCAGGATAACCGCGTTGCGCTCGCGTTTGAGCCTCAGGATCGCGTCGATGTCTTGGGAAAACACCGGCCATTCGATAGCGGGTATGACGCGCTGGACGCGGTCATAGAGCGAGGCAGCGGAGAGAGACATGCCAGACATTTGCCATCCTTATTATGCTCGTACTGAGTATAATAAGGATATATGCTTAGCATGAGCATAAGGCCTGTCAAGCGCTGATGTTTGGCTATTTGGTTCCGGCGACCGAACGTTCGTCGAGAACCGCATGGCGGAAGCGGAACAGTTTTGCCGGCCTCCCGCCGGTGTCGGAGCTCATGTCGCCTGTTTCTTCGACCAAATCCTGCTGCTCGATCAGGCGGCGAAAATTCTGCTTGTGGACGGTAAGCCCCGCTAGTGCTTCCACGGCGCGCTGCAATTGCAGCAGCGTGAATGCGGGCGGCATCAACTCGAAAACCACGGGCCGATATTTGATCTTGGTCCTGAGACGGGCGATGCCGGTGGCAAGAATTCGGCGGTGATCTCCGCTCATCGAGCGGCTGGGAGCGGTGGGCGCGTCGCCAATGCCCTTGGCTCGAATGGCTTCCTCGACCAGTTCGGCCTCGTAGAGCAGTTCGTAGCGCTGTAGAACGAGCTCTTCGTTCCATTGACGGTCGTCGAGGCCAAAGGCACTTGCGGCGCGCCGCAGGCGGTTCTGGCGCTTGTCCTGCTGGCTGGCCCCGTCGGCCCATTGGCGTAGCCGTGGCACGATGATGTCCTGGATGATTTCAGGCGCGCCGGTGCGGTGGTCTTCCCATGGGAAGAACTCGTACCAGCTGCGCCAGCTGCCGGGCGGCGTGCCATGCGCCGGCTCCTCGCGTGTCAGGCCGAGGTAGCTGATCGAGATGACCCGGCTGGCCAACTCGTCGCTGTCGCGGTCGCGGTCGGCGAAGGTGTAGAGCTGTTCGATATAGCCGAGCGGATGACCGGTTTGCTGCTCGACCCAGTCGCGCAAGCCCGATTGCAGCGACCGGTGGCCGAGCTCGAACGGACCGGAGGGCAGGGCGGTCGCATCCTTGATCGTCAGCACCATCGGGTTGCCGTTGGGGGCAGCGACAAGCACAGCGATCAGATCCGCGCTGATCGCGTGACGCCCCGCTGCACTTTGTTTGCTCACCCCTGATGTATCCCGCATCTTGCCCTTGTTGGTTCCGGTTGGCCGCCAGACAGACTAGAGGTCAACACCCTATCGCCTGTCATCCTCCAAGACCATGCACAGTGGTTCGCAGCTTTTGGCCTGCAGGGGCAAGAAAATCCACATTGTGAACAGGGATTTGGAAGTGACGATAGGTAAGAGCATGTTTTCATCTGCAAGCGGACGCCAGTCATGGTCGGGCATCGCACACAACCATGGCCAGGGACAAACATGCGCGTCACGGCTTGTGGGCAGGGTTAGAGGGGACGGTCGTTCAAGCAACTGACGATGTTGTTGTCGTTAAGCCAGCTCTCCAACTCGTCGACCATCTCCTCGGCGTCCTTGCCGAGTGTTTGGACATGGAGTTCCGGGCTCTCGGGAGCTTCGTAGGGCGAATCGAGGCCGGTGAAATTTTTGATCGTGCCGTTGAGCGCCCGCGCATAGAGCCCCTTGGGATCGCGCCTCGCGCATTCCTCGAACGGTGTGTCGACGAAGATTTCAACGAATTCACCCTCCTTCATCCTTTCACGCGCCATCTGTCGCTCGGCGCGGAATGGCGAAATGAAGGAAACAAGCACGACGAGCCCGGCGTCGGCCATCAACCGGGCGACCTCGACCACACGGCGGATGTTTTCGACACGATCCTCTTCGGTGAAACCCAGATCCCGGTTGAGCCCGTGGCGGATGTTGTCGCCGTCGAGCAGATAGGTGTGCCGGCCAGCCGCGTTCAGCTTTTTCTCGAGCAGGTTGGCAATTGTCGACTTGCCTGAACCCGACAGGCCGGTGAACCACAGCACCGCTGGCTTTTGATACTTTTGGGCCGTGCTGGGTGCGGTCGACGTCGAGCATCTGCCAGTGGATGTTGCGAGCGCGCCGCAGCGGATGGCAGATCATGCCAGCACCCACGGTGGCGTTGGTCATGCGGTCGACGAGGATGAACGCACCTGTGATGCGGTTGTCGTCATAGCGGTCGAAAGCGATCGGCGCCTGGACAGAGAGATCGCACACACCGATCTCGTTCATGTCGAGGTGGGCTGCGGCTTCCTTGGCGAAGCTCGTCACGTTGATCCGATGTTTGAGCCCGGTAATCGTCGCCCCCACCTGATCGGTCTCCGTGCGCAGGATGTAAGGCCGGCCGGGCAGCAGTGGCTTGTCATCGAACCAGACGATATTTGCCTGGAACTGGTCAGCCCACCTCGGGCCGGGCATCAACAGTGGATAACACGTCGCCGCGCGAGATCTCGATCTCGTCCTCCAGCAAAAGGGTCACCGACTGGCCGGCGATTGCCAGCGGACTATCCGCCGCGCCGACGAGGATTCGCTTCACGCGCGAGCGGCGTCCCGACTTCGCCGCAACCAAGGTCTGGCCAGCGGCGACAAATCCCGAAGCGATTGTGCCGGAGAATCCGCGAAAATCCTGATTGGGGCGATTTACATACTGAACGGGAAGGCGGAACGGCTTTTCGACCGCGTCGCCGTCTATCGCAATCGCCTCGAGGTGTTCGAGCAGCGTGGGACCCGAATACCAGCGCATTTCATCCGACGACCGGGTGACGTTATCGCCATAGCGCGCCGACATCGGGATGGGCTCGATCGACTGGAAGTTGAGACCGGACGCAAAGTCGCGATATTCGGCCGAGATGCGCTCGAAAACCTCCCGGCCGAAATCGACCAGATCGAACTTGTTCACGGCAAGGGCTACGTGACGGATGCCGAGCAGCGAAGCGATGATCGAGTGGCGGCGGGTCTGTTGCAAAATGCCCCGGCGGGCATCGACCAGCACAATGGCCAGATCGGCAGTCGAAGCGCCGGTCGCCATGTTGCGGGTATATTGCTCGTGGCCGGGCGTGTCGGCGACGATGAATTTTCGCTTGGGCATGGCGAAGAAGCGATAGGCGACGTCGATGGTGATGCCTTGTTCGCGCTCAGCCTCCAGGCCATCGACCAGAAGCGCGAAGTCGATGTCGGCACCATTGGTCCCATGTTTGCTGGAATCCCTTTCCAGCGCGGCTTGAAGGGTCAGTTCGACGGCCTCGCGAATGGTCATGAAAAAGCGCATCATCTCCGGGTGCGTGACAGTCAGTGGCCCACCACGTGCAAGTTGCCGCTTGAACAGCGGGATCAGCGATCCACTCGAACCAAGCACGTTTCCGAAGCGCACGGTCATGAAGCGCGGAGAGGCAGCGTCGTTCGCCCCTTCCAGGTCGAGTGACTGGCAATAGAGTTCCGCAAGCCGTTTCGTCGAGCCCATCACATTGGGCGAGTTCACCACCTTGTCGGTGGAGATCTGCACCATGCCGAGCGCGCCCCAGCGCTTCACCGCCTCGGCGATGTTCATCGTGCCGWAGACGTTGGTGAGCACGCCTTCGCACGGGTTGAGTTCGACCATCGGCACATGCTTGAGGGCCGCAGCATGGAAGATGAGTTCCGGTCTATGCTGGGCGAATACGCCTTCGACACGACGCCTGTCGCGCACATCGCACAGATGCACAGAGCGCTCTATGGCGGGGAAATTTTCCGCAAGGTCCAGGTCGACCGAATAGAGGTTGAACTCGCTATTATCGACAAGAACCAGCCGCGAAGGCGCGAGCCCCGCCACCTGCCTTGCCAATTCGCTGCCGATCGAGCCACCAGCGCCTGTGATCATGACGCGACGGCCACCGATAAAACGCTGCATGGCGGCGACATCGAGCGCGGCCTGCGACCTTTCCAGCAGGTCCGTGAGCTCAATTGGACGCAGTTCGAACTCGGTGGCAACACGGGGATTGCGCAATTCTGTCGCTGGATTCAGCCGTGAAACGGCCATGCCCATCCGGTCGGCGCAGGCGATCAACCGTTCCGCCTCGCCGCTTTCAAATGAAGAAAGCGGTGCCGTGAAGATGAGGTGGCGAGGCCGCTGGCCCCGGCCGTCAAGTTCGGCCACGACAGCGTCGAATTCATCTGTCGAGCCCAGCACTACGACGCCGCGCATGATCGACCCGGTCTCATCAGGCGAATTGTTGAGAAACCCAACCGGTTCGTGCGTCGATGTGGAGTCGCGCTGCAGCGCGCGCAGATAGAGGTCGGCCTCGTGGCCCGCGCCCACAAGCAGCACCGGTATGCGCGGGTTGAGTTCCGCCGGCGCCCAACGGAGGGCAGCGATAAGGGTCCTGAAGTCCTCCTGCCGGAAGCTAAGCCGAACAGCCGCCAGCAACGACACTAGAGCCAGGATCTCGATCGCGATGATGGAATGCGGGATGATGGCGAAGTGCGAATAAAAGAAGACGCACGTCATGAGCACCAGCGAGGCAATCAGAATCGCCTGCACAAGGACGACGTAGTCGGGAATCGAGGCATATTTCCATTTGCGCTTGTACAAGCCAGCAGCCGGAAAGGTCACAGCGCAAATGATTACGAACACGGCAGTGAGGATCGCGAGCGCTTCGGCCGCGCGGGCGTCGGTAAGGAACATTTGCGTATCAACGCAAAGGCCGCCAGCGACAGGTCGACTGCGTAGAGATACCGATTGCTGATTGTCGATTTCACAGCGGAGGCGATCCGCGATTTCACTTGCCGAAACGGCGGCCTCTTGGTTAGCGCCGCAGCTACATCCATAAGTACTGTGCCACCGGGCTTGCGAGCCGCGCCGGGTTCAACGGCGCGGTCTGCAACTCGCAACTGCGCTCTTTTCGCAGCGATCTCGTCGACGGCTGGCACGTGCCCGAATGCAAGGCCGCGGGGAGCCGCGATGCGGCTGATCACTGGGAGAAAGGGATGGTGGGCGATGACGGGCTCGAACCGCCGACATCTTCGGTGTAAACGAAGCGCTCTACCAACTGAGCTAATCGCCCCAACCGCGCGGAGCAATAAGCGGTTCGTCTTCGATCTGCAAGTTCAAATGCATGCCGCGAGGGCAGGTAAGTGCGTGCAAAAGCCTGGTTCTGGGGGCTTCGAAAAATAGACGACGAAGATTGTCGATTATCTTTCCGATGTCGCTTGACACCTACCCACGAACGCCGTAATTCACCGCCAACGACGCGGCGCCCAGCGCCAACGTCCAGAGCGCGGGTGTAGCTCAGTCGGTTAGAGTGCCGGCCTGTCACGCCGGAGGTCGCGGGTTCGAGCCCCGTCACTCGCGCCAGTCTTTCCAAGGGCTTAACCCTTGCCGACTGAACCTCTAGATTAAGTTGTCCAGAAGCGCCCATGGCGCCGGCCGGTGCCTTTCCCCTCCATTTTGCGAACATGTTGGTGCTGCTGTTTCCTGCAGCGCTGAGACGCGAATCGCGTGCGCGAAAAAACCTGCCGGTGGCGATTCGTGTCGGTGCATGACGCCCAGTTAGGGGCCAATTTTGCGCACCGCTCGTGTCTGGTGATTCTGGTTTTCAGGTAGATTCGCGACAGCGCTTTGCACCTTGGGCACACAATGCGCATCACAGCTCTTTGAGCCTGTGGATGACGCTTCCCGAATCCATGCTTCGGAAGGGTGGCCTATAGGTAATGCCCGAGCTTCTTGCCGGCCTTGATGAAGCGCAAGGGGTCAACGGCATCGCCGTCGCGGCGCACTTCATAGTGCAGATGCGGGCCGGTCGAACGGCCGCTGGTGCCTACTTCGCCGACTTCGTCGCCGACCATTACCTTTTGGTCGGGCGCCACCAGAACTTTGCTCAGATGCGCATAGCGTGTAGTGAAGCCGCCGCCATGCTCGATCTCGACCATACGGCCATAACCGCCGTTCCAGCCGGCCTTGGTGACAATGCCGGCGGCGGTGGCGCGCGCCGGCGAGCCGTAGGGCGCGCGGAAATCCATGCCTGAATGCAGTGCGGGCGAGCCGATCAGCGGATCGGTGCGGACGCCGAACGTGCTTGAGATCGAACGGCCGGCCGCTGGATTGGCGAGCGGCAGCCTGCGCGCCTCCTTCTTGAGACGGTCGAGCGTGTCGAGCGCTTCGTCGAGTTCCTTGACCTTGCTGTCGAACGCCATCGGATTGTCGAGTGGCACCAGTGGGCCGCCAACGCCCGATTTGCCGAAATCGGCGGCAACAGGCAGTCCGGCATCTTCGAGCGCGTCGGTGATGGCGCCCGCTGTCTGGTAGGCGTTGTCGGCAAGCGTGCCGATGCGCTGGACCTGGTCGTCCTCGATGCTGCGCAGCGATTTGTTGATGGTCACAAACAGCTTGTCGGCGCGGTCAGCGCTGCTTTCGCTGTCGGCTGCAGCCGATCTTGTCGACCAGAACGAAAACGGGCGCGCCGCTGCCGAATCCGCCGAGGCGTAGGCCAGGGCGCCGGTCTGCTCGATCGGCTTGTCCAAAAGTTCCGCGCGCTCGTCGGTAGCCTTGACAGGGGCGGAGGGGGCGGCTGCATTTGAAGCAGCCCGATCGAGAATCGGCCCGAGCCTGCCGTGGCGTTGGCTCAGCTGTGACTGCCGCGCCAAAAGTTCCGTGACCTTGGTTTCCATCAATTGCTGGTCGAGCAACTGCCGGCTTGTGATGCGGTCGACCTGCGCGCGAAGGGCGGAAATGCGGTCTTCATAAGCGTGCTGCATGCGCGCCTGGCGCGCCGTTGATGCGCCGATCAGGTCGTCGCGCAGCACAAGATAGGATGTCGCCAGGAGATAGCCGACAGCGACAGCGGCAAGGGCGGAGCCTGCAGCGGCTGCGACCCAGGGGCGCACGGTGAAATGCCGGATCTCGTTGCCGCGCGCGATGATGACGGTATGGGGTTCTTTGCGCCTGCCGAAAACAGGAGCCTGATTTGCAGCTTTCACCGGACCGAACTCTCATGACGAGACAGCGACGATCCGATTACACATTATTAGGGTTAACAAAGCTTTGCGCCCCAGGCGCGGCGTCAAGCGTTGCTGTCAGTCGCCGTTAAGAAAAGAAATCCCGCCACGCAAATACGCGGCAGGATTTTCTCGTCTACCAAAAATTTGATGAAGTACGCTTGGAGTGCTGTCAGATTTGCGGCAGAATTGGCCCGTAGGTGTCACATCATGGCGCTGGTGAATCGTTTCAGTCAGCGCAGAAAAAGCCAAAGCAGGATGATGATTGGGATTGGAATACCAATCATCCAAAGGATGAGGCTGCGGAACATCTTCATTCTCCCGTTGAGATCGTCGCATTAGAAACGTCGGGAGAGGGGGATAGGTTCCGCAATGTGCGATTTTGCTAGAGGGCTTTTACCGCCTCCAGCACCTCTGCGGCATGGCCTGGGACCTTCACCTTGCGCCAGATCCGCGCGATTCTGCCGTCGGCGCCAATCAGGAAGGTCGAACGTTCGACCCCCATATATTTGCGGCCATACATCGATTTTTCGGTCCACACGCCATAGGCCTCGAGCGCTTTTCGCTCTTCGTCAGCTACAAGATCGATGCCAATTTGATGCTTGGCCTTGAATTTGTCGTGTTTCTTGGCGCTGTCGGGCGAAACGCCGACGACCGCCGCTCCAGCCTTTTCGAATTGAGGCTTGAGCCGGGTGAAGTCGATCGCCTGGGCAGTGCAGCCGGTCGTATCGTCCTTGGGATAGAAATAGAGGACAACCGGTTTGCCGGCAAAGTCGGAAAGCGTCAGAATGCCCCCGCCGTCGCGCGGCAGTTCGAATTGCGGGGCGGGTTGGCCAGTCTCGAGTTCAGACACATCGATGCCCTTGTTGGAAGTTACAGGTGAGCTTGCAAGGATATCAGGTTAGATAATGTCGGACTTGGATTCGTCCACAGCCGAAACGACTACGGGACATCGCGTGGATCAGGAAGTGCCCCGGCACGAGAAAATCCGGTTCAGGCGCAACGAGATCACCGATCTCGGCGCCATGCCGTCGGCTGCGGGCCAGGAAGTGCCGCGTCCACGCACGTCGGTGCGCCGGCGCGCGGGCCATTGCGCGCTTGCTGCTGTCGCCGTGATTGGCTCGCTGGTCTTGCTGGTAATCATCGCGATAGAGGCCCTGAGTTATACTGGTATCGGCCAGGACAGATTGCGCAGCGAGGCCGAGCACGCCATCGAAGGCCTTGCCGGCGTCGATGTCGATGTTTCCATGGGGCAGGCGCGGCTGACACTCGATGGCCTCCGGCTGATTGCTGTCGAGGTGCCCGACGTCAAGCTCAAGCGCGCCGACGGC
>NZ_JBFUKO010000161.1:0-9290 GCF_056400805.1 Aminobacter sp. P4_H6_2 | reverse complement strand
CCCTAGATACAGGGACCCGGTTTCGCCTATCGGATATGAGGTCGGGACCCATTCGACATGGGAGAAATCCTTGGAGGCCCAGCTCTCGGTAGCCGCCGAGCGACGGAGATCGTAGTCACCAGCAACCGTTTCGTGGCCGCGGAGACCGGCAAAGTGAATGACGGAGGGCGACCGCCACTCGATCGAAGTCACGTCGGCGCCCTGGCTGTCCAGCACCTCGATCGCTCCATCGCGTGGGTCGAGCAGGCAGAGCTGGCCATAGACGATGCCCCGATCGCTGCAGAACGCCCTTACAAATGCGATCTTGCCACCGCCGGGCGAAGCCCTGACGCAGCCGATCTGGTCGGCCGGCGCGTATTTCGTCGTTGCGACACCCGAGCTTGCATCGACGAGGGAGAGGACTGCCCGATACCAGCTGCCCTCGCTGTGATGGTCGCTGGTGATCGCCGCAATCGAACCGTTGCCGCACCAACTCGCTTCCCACACGTTCAAAGGTGCACCTGTCAGCTGGCGCGGTTCGCCCTCGCCATCCCAGGTCCAGATCGTGCGCCACAGTTCGCCGCCTTCATCGGAGCGAACTTCCGGGATCCATGCTGGCGCATTCGACTTCTGCTTCTGGGCGAAGCCACCATGAATGCCGGCGAGATCGGCGGCCGTGCCCGCCACCACCATCAGCAGCTTCGATCCGTCCGCCGACCAGGCGATCTGCTCGATCCGTCCGGCAACAGTCCGCGCCTTCAGGCAGCGGCCATCCGACCAGATCTCGATCCGGTCGGCAGCAGCATCATCGCCGGCGCAAGCCACCGCCAACTTGTTTTCCTCGGGCGACAATCTGATCTGGCGGGTTTCCCGTTCGTTCAGGCGCTCGACCGCGCCGCCGTACCGTGCAACACGGCAAAGCCTATTGCTTACGCCGTCTTCGAGACCGCGCTCGAAGCTCTGGCCGATGAAGTGGAAATGGGGAGCATTCTCGTGCCCGCACAGCGCGCGGCCGCTGTATATGTGCCCCCCCGGCGCAAGTAGGACTTCGTACAATTTCAAGGTCGCCGTAAACTCTGGCGACGAACGGAAATCTCGCTCCATCGGGCTCCCCCCACTGACCAAATCAGCACCCGCTGAACGCAACTAGCCCACCCTGCCGCACAAGATGCGGCAGGCAGAAACTCTAACGAGCTGGCGAGGTTGCCTCTGCGTTAGCTGGCAACATTACAGGTAAGTCGGCGCCTGTCTATACACATATGTACATTTCTGTGCCATAAAGTTGCGGTAGCCTCGAGCAGGTGAAAATTCTGCCCCACAAGCCTAGGTCCGCCGTATAGAATGGAAGTTAAGAGGGGGAGACCGACTGTGCCAGAAAGAGGACCAAAGCCAGCAGAAGCGGTGCCTGAGGACTCGTCACGCACGACCAAGCAGGACTGGCTCGACCTTGCGATCAGGACCCTGGTCGAAGATGGCATCGACCAGGTCAAGATCCAGGCCATGGCCAAGAAACTCGACGTTTCCCGGTCGAGCTTCTACTGGTTCTTCGAAAGCCTCCAGGACCTGCACGACCAGCTGCTTCAGAACTGGTTGCGCCGGAATACCGACCCGGTGGTCGACCACGCGCTTCGGCCGGCGCCCAGCATCAACCGAGCCATCCTCAATGTGTTCCAGTGCTGGATCGACGATAGCATTTTCGACCCACAACTGGACACTGCCGTTCGGATCTGGGCCCGCCGCGATACGTCAATCCGGACCGTCATCGACGAAGCCGACCGCCGCCGCATCGAAGCGATCACGGCCATGTACCGGCGCTATGGTTACGACCAGGAAAACGCCTTCATACGCGCCCGTGTGCTCTATTTCATGCAGATTGGCCACTACGCGCTCGACGTCGACGAAGCGCTCGACGTCAGGGTCTCACACGTTCCTGCCTATCTTCTGGCATTTAGCGGCCAGGAAGCCGAGCCCAGCGATATCGCCGCCTTCGACGAGTTCATCAGTAGCCTCAAGCGTAGGGGGCATGGCTAGGAATTGAAATTTGGCCATGGGTAGCGCAACTCAGGCATCATCTCCAGCCTGGAGCCCGGGTGGGGCTGGACGGCGCGGGCCAGCCGGCGGATTGATGGCATCAACGTCGCGTTCCAGCGGATTGACCTGACCGCCTCGCGGCGCGAGAGGCAATCGAGGATTGCACCGTCAAGCTGATGCCGACCGCGCCGAGATCGCCCCCAAGGTCTTCACGCGCATCCGCATGCATGTCGTGGTCAGGGGTCGCAGCCTCGCACCGGCCAAGGTCGAGCGGGCCGTCAGCCTGTCAATCGAAAAATATTGTTAGGCATCAGCCATGCTGGCCAAGTCGGCCACGCTGACGCATGACTTCGAGGTCGTCGACACGGCGTCGACGGCGGCTTGAGCTAGCAAACCAGCGGCCGGCCAAGCCGTTCTGTCGACAGGGACGGCCGGCCTGGCCGGAAGACCGCGAGTGGATTGAGCAGTTGACCTACTGCGCATGCACCATTTTGGTCGGCTTCTCCAGGAGGCTGAAGTCCGACCCGTCGCATTTCACATCAGGGTTGGTCGGGCTGAACATCCCCAATGGGTTATCCTTGAACAGCCAGGCATGAAGGTCATAGTGGACGAACTCTTTCGGAATAAGCGGTTCGTGCCCTTCCATCGGCCCCTGGAAGGGTTGGCCGAACAGGCTTGGGCGCTCCTTGGCCGCCGCAAGCGGCACCAGCCACTCGGCCGCCACCAGGCGCAATTTCTTGCCGTCTGGCTCATAGATCAGCACGTTTGGCTTGTTTGGATCGGGCGGGCCCTGCAGCGTGACGTTGACGAAGTGAATCCCCATGGCGCCCTTCGGATAGTCCATGGCCCCGGCGATCTTCTCGCCGCTGTAGTGAACGCATCCCACCGTCGAGAGATAAAGGTCGCGCACGGCTACGTAAGGATCCTGGTATTTCTCCAGCGCCTTGCGCGCAGCGTCGATGTCAGCCTTTTTCGGTTCTTCCGCCAGGGCCGGCGCGGCGCCCCAAAAACCAGCCAGAGCAATGACAGCGCAACTGACGAGACTTGCAGTCCTCATGGCAGTTCCTCCAATTTGTGTTTCGCATAAGCAATACAGACAATCTGGACGACGCCTTGAATGTCGCTCCGTTCGTTGCTCTTTGCAAACGGTCGATGCCGGGCGAGCACGGGAAAGCCCGTCCCTCGCCTTGGGAGCGAGGCGAGCGGTCTATGGTCATCGGACTGATTGACGAGAGTTAGCCATTGCCGTCTCGTGAACGTCCCCGGTCGCGGCTGAAAGGGAGCTTTTAGCAACAAGCCAGTTGAGCCGGGCAGGTACCCATGGCGAGCTAGTGCCAGCCCTGCCGTCAGCGTGCCAAAATCAGCGTTGCAGGTAAAAAGCCTGCCCAACGGAACGCAGTTCCTCAAGCGTTTTGCCTTCGCAACTCCCCGCAGTATCTCCACCTATCTGTTGCGGTTTTCCGGTTAGCGTTATCGTCCCGGCCTGGCCAGCCTGCGAAATATAAA
This sequence comes from Aminobacter sp. P4_H6_2, assembly GCF_056400805.1. Classification (NCBI taxonomy): domain Bacteria; kingdom Pseudomonadati; phylum Pseudomonadota; class Alphaproteobacteria; order Hyphomicrobiales; family Phyllobacteriaceae; genus Aminobacter; species Aminobacter sp. P4_H6_2. Next base: position 5,774 of record NZ_JBFUKO010000161.1, on the reverse strand, counting down.
CGGCGACTCCATCTGGGCCTATCTTGGATAGATAGAACGCATGATGAACGTCTCCGACTTCACAGTATATCAAGAAGGGGAAATCCGTATACTTTACTTCTGCGGAACGGGCGTCGGAAACTGGAACGACAAGAATGCTCGATACTGTTGCTAGCGAACTAAAAGTTGCGTTTCTAGAAAATCTGCATAGATAAGCAAGTAAAGACTGCCAAGACCCGATATGTGACATTGTCTGGGAACTCCCCTGCTTGCCGTTAAGAATTCCGTCTTGCGAATTGGTTCCTGCGCCGGGGGGCTGCTGTATGGTAGCCAAGCTTCGGCGGGCGGGAGAGTTAGCAATCAACTACCGCACATCGTCTCCATCCCTTACCGGCAGTGCCCCTTGAGTCTCCGCACCTGGCCTTCCCTCAACTGGGTCATGCCGTAGCCACTCCATGAGCAGCACGTAGCCAACGGCCAACAGCACCGGGCCAACAAACAAGCCGAGCAGGCCGTCGGCGAGCATCCCGCCAATGACACCAATGAGAATGACGGGCATCGGAACTTCAAGCCCGCGGCCGAGCATCAATGGCTTGAGCAGATTGTCGCTGAGCCCCGCAATGAGGGTCCAGATTGTAAAGATGATCGCCGGTGTGGTCGGTTCCGTAGCAAGGACATAGGCTATGACAGGTAGCGTCACCAGCACCGCCGGAACCTGCACGACGGCAAACAACAGCACCACGAGCGTCAAAAGTCCGGCTGTCGCAAGGCCCATGGCGAAAAAGCCTACACCGATCAGCAGCGACTGGATGACGGCAACGCCGACCACGCCGATTGCCACGCCACGGATGGTGGCGGCCGTCATTGCAATCAGACGGGGGGCTWGAGCCTTGTTGCCGGTGACACGTTCCAACAGGCGCGTGACAAATTCGATGCAGCCGTTGCCATAGGCGATGAGCACAGCGGCAATTGCGAACGAAAGTATGAATGACAGTTGGCCGGCGGCCAAACCGCCCGCGAACGACGCCAGCGATGCCGCGGGCCCACTGAGCATATCGCCGTATTTGGCAAGCGCCGCCGGCATGTTTGTCTCGACCAGCGCCCATGTCTCGGTCAGTTTCTGGCCGACCATCGGGAGGTCGGCAAGCCATGGGGGTGGCGGCGGCACCGTCAGCTTGCCGTCTTGCAAGTCGGTGACGAACGCCATTATCGAGGTCCCAAGCGCCGTCACCCCTACCACCAGCGGTACCAGCATGATCGCGACGCTGACCAATCCGATCAGCGTCGCCGACCAGCGATTGCCGACCCGGGTGACCAGGCGTCGGTGCAGCGGATACAGCATCACCGCGAGGATCGCCGACCAAAGCAAGATGCCGGTAAAGGGCAATATGATGCGGCTACAGGCAAAGATCAGTAAGGCCACGAGCGCGATCTGAAGTGCTGCGTCGAGCGTCTTCGGGAGCGAAGGCTCGCGTTCGTGGGGCGTCGCGTTCGGGTCCATTGTTGTTCCCCTCTGCCCGGCCACGCTTGGATTTACCAAAGCTCCATGCTTCGGCTGACTATTTACCTATTTCGTTCTTCCTGCAAGACTGTCGCAAGTGCCCGCAAGCAGGCGTACCTCGAAAGACGTAGTCTCAACCTGCCGGGGCGGATTCCTTGGATTGAGCATCGTCGGTGCCCGTTGCGATGGCGAAAGCTGCGGACTAAGTTGCAATTCCAACGCAAGTGCCGACGTCGATGCCAAGGAAAGCATATTAAGCTGCGGCCTCGATCGCCGCGTGATCCAGGGGGGAACGACATGGCGTCGGATGCAACCGGGACCTCTCGTGATCATGCACCCGATACGGTGGGCGCGCCGCTGAAAGAGAAGAACCCGCAGCGCACGATCGCAATTACCGTGCTCCTGCTGGCCCTCCTTATATTCGTCGTGACGATTTTCATGGAGCGGCGCACACCTTCTTCCTCTCAGGCGACAGTCAGTGCCTATGTCGTGGGCRTGGCGCCGGAGGTTACCGGGCGGGTCATTGAGGTGGGCGTGGCCGACAACAGCGCCGTGACGCCCGGCCAGATGCTGTTTCGACTGGACCCGGAACAGTACCGGCTTGCGGTTGCCGAGGCGGAAGCACGCCTTGCAGGGGTAGGTCAGACGATCGGCGCTTCGACAGCGTCCGTCGATGTCGCCCAGGCCCGGGTTGTGGAGACCAAGGCTGTCCGGGTCAACGTCCAGGATCAAGCTACTCGCGCCATGGAACTTGTCAGGCGCGGTATCTACGCCCAGGCGAAGTATGATGAGGCTGCGGCCGCACTGGATCAGGCAGATGCAGGCGTGGATGCAGCCGAAGCCGACCTCGCGCGGGCTCGCGAGGAGCTTGGACCCGCAGGAAAAGACAATCCGCAGTTGAAGGAGGCGCTCGCGACGCTTCAAACCGCTCAGCTTGATCTGCTGCGCACGACGGTTTCAGCGCCGGCGGAAGGCGTCGTCACCAATCTTCAGCTTTCCGTCGGAGGCATGATCAGCGCTGGCGAGAGTGCGATGACCTTCATCGACACCGGCACGATATGGATCACGGCCGCGTTCAAGGAAAACAGCCTTGAGCGGGTTGCCGCCGGCGACCGGGCGGAGGTGCTATTCGATGTTCTTCCTGGTCAGATTTTCGCCGCCACAGTTGAAGGCGTGGGAATGGGGGTGGCTCAGGGAAGCGTCGATCCGGCGACGGGCCTGCCGAAGCTTTCCACAGACACTGGATGGGTGAGGACGCCACAGAGCTTTCCCATCCGCCTGATTTTGGACGAAGGGYGGCCCAAGGGCGTGCGGTACGGCTCGCAGGCAAACGTCGTCATCTACACCGGAGACCATCCGGTCACCAACGCGCTCGGCAGCATCTGGATCCGAATTCTGTCGATCCTTACCTATGTCAGCTGACGCGCATCTTACCTACGAGGAGGGCCTCGTTAATGTAAAACGCAAGGGTCTGCGCATAGCCCTTGCCGTTGCGGTCGGCTTTACCTGGCTGGTCTATTCGGGGGCCATCATCCCCTTCCTTGGGCCATTGTTTGCGGCACAGTTTCTGATCTCCAGTTCACGCCCCATGCCTGTGAAAAAGGGGTTGGCAGTCGCAGCGTTCATTCTTGTCGTCGGGGCACTTCTGCAATTCGTGGCCGTTCTCACCGGCGACCGGCCACCGGTTCTGCTGCTGCTGCTCGGGCTGATTTACTTTGGATGTTTCTACCAGCAGGCGAACGGCAAGGGCGGACCCACGATCTTTCTCGTCCTGGTCATTGCGGTCATGGTGCCGCTCCTCACAATTTTGAACGAAGATCTCAGTGACACCATTCTGACGATCCTGGTTCAAAGTGTGGTGACCGGCATGCTGTTGATGTGGGGGGCCTATTCCCTGATTCCAGACAGAGGCAGCCCCGCTCCTGAGGCCGTGACGGCGACGACATATCCGCGCGCGGCGCGGTACGCTACGGCAAACACCGCCATACTGCTGATCGCTGTGGTTGCCTGTCTGACACGCGAAGAACTGGCGACGGCGATTGTCATTCCGATAACAGTGGTGTCGCTGCTTTCGCAATTCGACACCGCGGCCAGCACACGTGCAGCCTTGGGGCTCGTCATAACCAACATCACTGGAGGCGTGGCCGCGTCGGTCGCATTCGGGCTGCTTCAAGTGCGGCCGTCCCTCCTTTTCCTCTTTCTATTGGTACTGCTGGCCGGCTTGGTGTTTGGCGGTCGTGCCGCGTTGCGTGAACCGTCCGCCAAGCTTTACGCAGGCGCACTGACCATCTTCCTTCTCGTATTCGGAACAGGCGTATCTCCGCTTCCGGGGTCTGCAGCCGATTCCTTTTCCACGCGGGTCGCCTACATCCTGGCGGCCATCGCCTATGCGATCTTCATGACAACGTTGCTTTGGCCTCGGCCGGAAGGCACTCGCGACTAGACGCTCGTCACGCTTGTCGGTCAGCAGGAATTTTGTCTTGGTGGGGGATCTCGAACGCGGTGCCGCTAGGCCGCCCGCAGCGGCACTTGGACGTCGGCGCAAAAGCTAGGCCCAAGGGCAACGCGCGCCAGCCATTATTTTGTTTCTATTCTTTTATTTGCGAGACCGCGCCCGGCACTTTGCAAGCCCATGCCGGGCGCGACTCCCTTCTGTACGGCATAGGCGCCGGCGAGAAGGATATTGCTATTTGTAGATCGGTGCCGGTTCGACAACAGGCGGAGGAGCCTTTCCTTTGCCTTTGCCAATGGTACCGCAGGCACTCAATCCCGCGACCGAGAACATCGCGACCAGTACGATCAGAATCTTCTTCATTTCAGTCCTCTCCTTGGTGTGATTTACCCTAAGCTATAGGTGCCATTTCGCCGTCTTCATGATGCAGCCAGGTTGGTAAAAAATCGTTCGATTGCATCCAGTCGCAAATGATGTCGCCTATCAATTCAGCTCTGGTCATRCCAACTTCAATTGCAAGTGACGTCACTGCGTGATCTACATTCGGATCGATTTCTATTCCTTCCTTGTTGCGAAGCCTGATCGCTGCACGTAGTAACAGTGCCCTCAATGTCTCGGGAGGTGTACTGTTGATTGYTTTGGCKGTTGYCTCCAATAKTTCRACGAACGTCTGACGTTGTGCCAGCATCTCACCGTGCCCCACATCCAGCCCTAATTGGCAGCGTACCAAACTTTGGCCTCTGCTCAATAATTTACATTAGAGATGATTAATGCAGCCTTCAGGAAGCCGGCCTCAGTTCGTCGCTGGGAGGCCCGTCGAGGGGGCAATCAAACGAGCTCCGGGGTCGACGATTGAACCGCACTCTCGTCCTGAACCAGCCATGGCGGCAGGGCAAATGAAGTGCATGCAGCTCAATTGAGCCAAGGGGGAAACCGGGGAGCGTCAGCGCGGCGACACCGCTTGACAGGCTGTCGCGGATCGCAACCGAAGCAGCGTCAAGCGCGCAGCGAACGCCGACTAGGATATGGCGGAGAGAGCGGGATTCGAACCCGCGATACGGTTCCCCGTATACACACTTTCCAGGCGTGCGCCTTCAACCACTCGGCCACCTCTCCGCATACGCGCCTTGCGCCGGCCGGTTTAGCCGGGCTGGTTGGGAGTGCGCGCATCTCCTGGGCGTTGGTTTGCGGCTCGAAAGGAGCCGGCAATCGGGTGCGGTCAACCTGCCGCCACCCATCCGCCTGCCTCCGAACACGCTCTCGCGCATCCGGCTGCCGGGCTCATCTAGTCGATCCTGCGGCACTTGCCAAGCGCTGACGTGGCAAATCTTGCAGCGGGCGTCGGCCTTGCCGGCAAAATACGCAATGCGCGTCCCTTGTTGCTGTCAACCGTGGAAATCGAACGGCATATTCCGTGGCTTCCTTGTCTTGCGACGCTGCTTTGCCGCAAACTGGAATGGCGCGTGGGGCGCGCTGTTTTGGGGGATTCGATGCCAGCGCAAATGCAATCGAACGCCAGGGGCGTCTTGGGCTGGCTGCCCGTGTTTTGGCTTTGCCTTGTCATGGCGCTCAGCGCGCGCGGTTTCGACCAGAGCCTTGCCGTCATGCAAGGGTTTTCCCTGCCGGACGCCGCCCTCTACCTGGTCTATGCCTCGATGATCGTGGCTGTGGTGACGATCGCCTGGGGCTTGTATCTGCTCAGCCTCGCCTACAGCCGCTCGCAGCGTTTTCCGCGCAATTTCACCTTCTGGCAATTGGCCATCATCGCCTTCCTTGTCGCCAAGCAGGTCTATATTCTTGTCGCCCCGGATTTCGCCTTCTCGATCGAGGGACTTGCATGGG
>NZ_JBFUKO010000160.1:0-9329 GCF_056400805.1 Aminobacter sp. P4_H6_2 | reverse complement strand
ACGTAAGTGTCGTGCGAATGCCCCAATCTGGACCTCCCTCTGGGGCTTGCGCGTAGTATTTGCCTCCGACCTGGAAGCTCATCACCTGGTCACCGATCTTGAACACCTGCGATACGGCAAGGTTGATTGGCACGGTCCATTGGTCGGCGGCCCAATCGTAACTTGATTCAGTGTTCAGTGAGATTGTCCTGCCATGGCCGAGACCGTAGGAAACGAAGGGCTGCAGATACGTCTGATTGACGTCCTCGTGTTCGCCTTCTCCGGCGACCGACCAGATGTGGTTGGCGAGCACACCGATCGTCCATGGCCCGGTTTGCTTAAGGGCGACCCCAGTCGGCCCAACTCCGAACTGGTCGGTGCCGAGATAGTCTTCGGTGGCCGTCGGTATAAGGAACACAGGCCCGACACCCCAGATCAGTCCGCCCGGCCCGGGCGCCTTCGGCGACAAGAACAGGCTCTGGGTGATATCCCCCAGCCCAAATGTGTTGCCGTCCGGCGGTGGCAGGTAGTCCCGAAAAGCGATCGGCAGGATGGTTCTCGATATCAGGTTCCAATCGTCGCTGATCGAGATCGGGATGACGGGCTGGATGTTCAGGGTGTAGGCGAAGCCGTCGCCGTCGACACCTGCGCCCGATTCGAAGTTACTCTGCAGCGGCACGCTTATCAGACTGGCAATCGGGTTGGAGAGTTGCTTGGCCAGTTCGTCGGCGTCTTCCTGCGCCTGAGCGGCGCAAGCTGCCGAGAGCACGCCCATGACGCTCACCGGCAAGCCCAGTAGGCAGATTCGTTTCACTTCCTTCGCTTCCTCTTCTCGACCATGCGCGCGTTACTAGTGTTGCTGCAGCGCCCGGCATTCTTTCAGGGATCAGTCTTGAAAGACTCGCTGCAGCCAGCCTTGAGGAGGCGTCGGCCTCCTCAAATCTCGACTTGAGATCAAACTGACGTGGACAAGTGCCGCATCACTTCACAAGTTCGATCTCGCTCGGCTTCCAGGTCTTGTTGAACCAGGGTTCCAGCGGACCGTAGAGGCGAAGGATCATGAACCAGCCCTTGTCCGGAATCGTCTGCACCCAGTTGTTCTCCATTCCCGCCGGTGCCTTGGGTCCGAAGTAGACATCTACCGAACCATCCGCATTGGTCTTAACGCCCTTGCCCTGGCTACTGACGCTCGGGGCTTGCTGGTCGGTCTGCACCATGGAGCGGGTCTGGTTGTCGTAAACGATGACCGACCAGAAATCTTTGACCGGGATATTTGGCGGCAGGCGCAGCTTGTAAGTCTTGCCGCCATCAAAGGGATTGCCCTCCGAATCCTGAACCGACCAAGGATATTGCGAGCCCTCGCCCACCATCTTTTCCTCCATCGCCGGCGTGACGCCGATGGCAAAGTAATAGTAGAAAACAGCACCATCCAGGTTGCTGACACCGGGCGCGGACTCGAACTTGTAGCCGCCGAAAAACGGCAGGCGCCAAGTGCTGTCCGGATAGAAATACGCATCCTTCGCGCGAACCTTGAAGGCAATTGTCCGCGCCGTCACGGCGCCGATATTGGCGGCGTCGGTGAGGATCTTCTTCATCCGCTCATCGGGATTGAAGGGCTGGCCCTTGACGATGCCGATCGAGGCGAACAGGCCCAAGGTGGTTGGATCGGAACCGTCAGCTGGCTCTTCCTGGATGACCTGGTTCAACAGGCTCCAGAACGAGTAGTCACCAGGTGCGACGAAGTTCGATGGAATTCCCGAGGCATTGGCGAATTTCATCGGCGGTGGGTTGGCGGCCTCGTCCAGGCGATAGATCCGAAGGTTCTTCTTGACCGAGTCGACCCCAGGTTGGGTGGAACCGTCCACAACGAAGGCGCGAAACACGAGGTAGCTGCCGAAGGTGCTCGGCCGCACGACGTGGAACCCGGCGGGTATGTCGCCCTTGAAGTCAGGCGGCAACAGGAGGTACTTGCCGCCTTCGCCTTTGTCGGCCCCCGTGATGCCGATGTCGGCCACCCACTTGTACCAAAAGTCGTCGACCATCCCCAGAACCTTGGGCGGAATCTCGGCCACCAACGGTCCCTTGCTCGTGTCGACCCAAACGTAGTTGTAGATCGTATTATCGTTGGCCGTCAGCTCTACGCTCCTCGGATCGACCAGATTTTCCCAGATCACGTCGGTCTGGTTATCAGGGCCAAACTTGCGTATCGAGTCGCGCATGCCGGCCTGATTTACGATCGGAATGGCCAGCAGATAAGCCTGCAGCGCGCGCGAACGGTCCAAATTGTCGTAGATTTTGTCGACGGTATCGGCCGACGGGTAGCCGTAGTTGAGATTCAGCGTCCCGATCGAGGACTCGATCTCGTCCGGCACGGCGACGCCCGGTGCGAAAGGCGTCGTCATCTTCATCTTCGGCGCCGTATCGGCGGAAGCGGCGCCGAGGCCCATCATCAGCACCGTGGCGGTGGCGCAAAACAGTCTCGTCATGCGTATCATTGCTCTCTCCTCATCGACAACCGAACTCAACTCACCTTCCTGACCGGCGGAATCGTCCACGAACCGTTGATGATCGAGGGGTCGCTCTCGTTGGGCCAATAGAGCCGCATCATCAGAATGAACTTGCCCTTGGGCGCAGGAAGCCAGTTCGATTCCTTGTCGGGTCCAGGGGATTCGTTCTGGATCAACAGGTCGATCGAGCCGTCAGCATTGGCCTTGAGCGGCTGGCGGGCACTGATGGAGTAGCGGTTGAGCGGATTTTCGACGAAGAAGTAGTCCGCGTCGTACATGGTCAGCGACCAGAAGCCGGAAACCGGCGGTGTCAGGTCCTTCTTGAAGGTCAGGACGTATTTTTCCGAGCCATTGTAGGCTCTTTTGATCAGACCGCTGTCCGACTTCATGGACGTCGGATAGATCGCATCCTGCGGGCGATTGGCGCCAAGGCCGATGGCCGTCAAGAGCGCACGCTGGACGTAGTCCGTACCGTAGATGCCGGTCTTGGTCGTGAAGCCCCAGCCGTTAATGTCCTTGACGTCGCCGTCGCTGAACTTGAAATGCAGCATGATGCGGGCGAAGGCGAACTGCGGAACACGCTTGGCGAAGGCCGGATCGAACTTCGACTTGTCGAAATCCTGCCCCGGCACGATGCCGATCTGGGCCAGTTTCTCGACCATCGGCGCGTCTGCTTCGGTCGGCGAGTTGGTTTTCAGAAGTCCGGCGAGCAGGGTGAAATACTCGACCGCGTCCATCTTGTTGACCTGATCGCGCACTGCCGTCTTCATGTCGATCGACGGGTCGACGTTGCCTGCCGGCGGCGTCCAATCCTTGCCGTAGGCGCTAAGCGGATAAAGCTTCACCTCGTCCTGGATCTTGTGAACCGCGGCATAATCCTCGGGCGTGCCGGTGCAATAGATTCGCCCGATCAGCCAGACGATGCTGGTCGGTGACTTGTACTGCGTGACGCCCTCCGGCAGCGTACCTTCCCAGCCGGGACCGGTCACGGCAAAGGTCTGCGCACCGGTTCCGGTGGTGCGTTTCCCCGGAACGTCGAACACCTTCGTCCAACCGTCGAGCATCGGGAAAAGGGCGTAGCGGTCGTTCAGGTCCGGAATGCTGACGACCCAGGGTTCCTGGCCGACATCGAAAAACGCTGAGGTGTACAATGTGTCGGCATTCGGAGCCGTCACATCCCGGAACGAAGAGTTCGGGTATTCGCGCAGCTTGATGAGATGCCCCATCGGGGCCCTTGTTCCCTTTGGCTCGGCGACGTTGGTGATGACGCGACGGGTCATTTCCATCGTGACCAGCGGATAGCCGAACGTATAGGCCTCGACTGCGAGAGCGAATTCGTCAGAACCTTCCATGAGGTCCGAGATGATGCCGTCGTCGGCGCGAGCTATCGACGTGATCGACGTTGCGGCAAGAAGGCCGGCGATCGATACGGTACGACGTGTAATGTTCATGACTTCCTCCAAGATTTTCTCGGGTCCAATGACCTGGATAATGACTGACGGTTGCTGGGCTGAGACCGGCAATAAACTGCCGGTCTGTTCCGGGGCGCAGCAGATCCTTCGTCGGCGGCTTAGCCCCGATCAGCTGGACTTCAAGCGGCGAGCGGCGACGAGCCCTGATGGCTGGCCGCCGGCGTGCCCTTAGTTCGCCACTTTGATACCGGGTGGCTGCCAAGTGCCCTGTCCCGCAGGCAGGATCGAAGGCGGCGTGGGCTTCGGCCAATATAGGCGCATCACGAGGTAGATCTTGTCATCGGGTGCTGGAAGCCAATTTGATTCCTTGTCCGCACCGGGGCTGTCCTTTTGGAGATACAGCGTCAGCGAGCCGTCGGCGTCCTTCTTCATTGCCGACAACATCGGAGAGTTGATGAGGTAGCGATTGATCGGGTTCTTGACCAGGAACTGGCTCTTGCCGTCGTACATCGTAACCGACCAAAACGCATTCACCGGCGGGAGCTGCCCGGCGGGAAAGGTGAGTGTGTAGTTGTGCTTGCTGCCGTCGAGCGGCTCACCGGTCGCGTCCGTTCGTGTATACGGGTACATCGCTTCCACGGCATCGTTGCCCAAGAGACCGCCCTTGGCAGCGCCAGCCCGCATCACCCAATCGCCGTTGTAGAAGGCCTCGTCGCCAAAGAACGAGCCAACGTTCCAGCCGTTGATATCTTTGTTTCCGCTGGCCAGCCATTTGTTGACCTTGTCGTCACCCTGCTTCATGGCCACCAGGATTTCGGCTTTGTGTTCGAGCGACAGATCCTTGAACGCGAAGGTCTTGCCGGGACCGATGCCAATCTTCGCAAGTTTCGCGCGAACAGCCTGGTCCCTTGGCGTCTCGGGGACGAATTGCAGGGCTGCGTCGAGATATTGGAAGAAGTTGTCCTTGATCCCGGCAGTGGTGGCAGGAAGGAAATCGATCTTCGGCGCGGCAGGCGGTGTGGGTTGTTTTGCGAAGGCAGAAAGCGGCTGCGCCTTGTAGCCGGCCTGGATTTTCTCGACGTTCGATATGTCGTCGGGGTTGAAGAGTTGGGTGCGGATAAGCGCGAGCGGGAACGGCGTCGTCGATTGAAAGACCTGCTTGATGCCGTTGGGCTTCTCGCCTTTCCAGTCTGGGCCGACCACCAGATAGTCGCCCGGCTCGGCCCCCGTGGCGCGCGTGCCGATATAGCCAAAATTGTAGGTGTTGCCGTCGATCAGCTGGACCGAGTAGTAGCGGTCCTTTTCGATCATAGGCACCGAGATAACCATCGGCTCAGCGCGCAAATCCAGCCAGATGAACGAATAAGGGGTGTCGCTGTTCGGCGTGATGACCGCCGTATCCTCGGGGGTGGCGACGTGATGCTGGTTGTTGATTTCGTTGAACGGCGCCTTGAACTGCCCCGAGTTCTTGTCCACGGCGAACTCTTGCATGACCGCATAATACATCACGAGCGGCAGGCCATAGACGAAGCCTTCCTCGGCGATGTCCTTGGCCTCGATGATGCCGGGATGGCCCTGCGCCATCAGCAGGCTTGGCCTCGCAATCGCGGCTCCGGCGGCGATCGCCGCAGCGGAGCGAAGTAGATCTCGCTTCGTCAACATTTTTTTGTACTCCTCTTAAGGTCGTCTCGAAGTCCGGTACCGCGTTTCGGGCAGCGCTAGTAAATAACAGCCCGTCGGAAGCCGCGTCTTGCCACGCCCGCATAAGAGAGCGGCGTCAAGGGCATGCCGATGATGTCGATGAAAACGGAAACCTCGGAGCCCTTCTCCGGCATCTCGCCGCCAACCACCTTCACGGAGTAGGTCAAATTATTGTCGCTCAGTTCCGGATTCTCCAGGACGACGACGACCTGCTGGAGCTTGTTCCCTTCCAGGATCGACAGGTCGGCGTTCGGCGGATCGATCAGGAAGCTGTCCTTGCCCTTGCTCCAGAACGGCACGAAAGCCGTCGTATCCATGTTCCCGGCAATGCGCTCGGGACGGTCGGAGAAAAACAACGTCGTGGCGCCAATGCCTTCGAGCGTCAGCTTGCTCGTCGCCTTGTCGAATGTCATCGCGCTTGCGGTCTGGACGAACAGGAAGTCGGCCACGTTGTCGTCTGCCTGCGCCTCGCGTGGTCTAAGCGCTGCGGTCGCTGCGACAGCTGTGGCGGCCAGCAGCAGGTTCCGTCTGGTTGTCATAGTGCAACTCTCCTTGATGGCGGCAGGACATTCGAATCCGTCACCCTGCCCAAGGCTTGGCGCATTGTTTCACCATACGGGAGGTAAATTACTGTAGCCAACAGGAAGCAGAGCGGATCGACATGGCTTTGCCTGCTTCAATCGGGGAATTCCAAGCCCGCCTTCCGAAGCGAGCCGAGGAACAATTCGGCATCTTCCAGACGGCCAAACCGCAACAACGCCTCTTGCCGAACGTTTCTCACCAAGGCGGGTTCATGTTCCAGGAGCCAAGTGCGCTCGCGTTCGGCGTCCGCCTTGTAACCTCCCTCGGCAAAGATCGCGGCAGCAATCACACGATACACTGCATTGGCTAGAATATTTGCTTTCCTGATCCACATGGCTGCCTGCCGATGGTCGCCGCTAAAATAGGAGCAAAGGGCAAGTCCGACCTCATAGTAGGCTAGAGGCTCCGGATTGCGTTCACGCGCCTCTGCAAGCAGTGCACACCCCTCCTGCCAATTTCCGGATAACGCCAACCGAAACCCATATTCGCCCATAAATACGGTGTCGTTGGGGTTGATGGTCATTGCGCGGCTGCCCACTCTCAAGGCCGCGTCGATTTCTCGCCTGAAATAAAGAGCAAACATCTGGGCCTGCAGACCCCGGACGTTGAGTGGCTCCAGCCCCACCGCCCGATCGGCGGCGGCAACGGCGCGATCGATCATAGGCGCTTGCCACACGGAATCGAACGGATAACGGAACCGTGCCTCGTCAATGTAGATCAATGATAGAAGCGCCCAGGCGGTTGCGTAAGCGGGAAAGCGCTCCACCGCCTTCTCGAGACAGAAGCGCACCGATGAACGGGTTTCTGGATCGAAGCTGACTTGGTACGAATAATAGGAGAGCGTGCAGGAATACGCGGCCCAGTCGTCAGGAGGGTTGGGGATAGCGAGCCTAGCGTCCGCCTCAAAGATGATCCCGTACGCCTGTGCCAGGCTTGTCGCTACCTTGCTGGCAACATCGGCCTGAGCCTTCAGAAGATCAGGAACCGTCGTCGTGCCATCGTAACTGTGCGCCCAGAGCACCGATCCGTCAGCGCGATTGAACATACGGACCCGAAACCGGAAGGTGCCGGCCGACAGATCTACGCTTCCTGCAACTGCGTACCGAACCTGCGAATGTGTCGCCGCGGCGGGCGACTGAACGACAATGACGTCCTTGAACTTGGAGAGCTGACCGATGACTTCCTGCGTGAGCCCGCGGGCAAGAGCCGCAGATTCGTCCGTTCCCGCCAGGTCGTCAAACCACTCGACCAGCAAGCGCGGGATTTCCGGCTTGCTTGGCGGAAGTCGGAATGAGTACCCCCACCAGACAAGCATCATCGCAACTGCAACCGATATCGCGGCTGCTGCTATGAACCGAGGCTTGCTTCGCAAGCGTGGCCGCGGGGGCGCGGGGGGAGCAGCGCCTGTGCGCTCTTCGGGAGCAGGTCTGGGCGCATGATGCAGCGAGAAGGTGGGAACGTAGCCACCCTTCGGGATGCTGATAAGTATGGGGTCGGCCTGGCCCGCGGTCAGATAGTACCGTTCGAGCGTGCGGCGGAGATGGCCCGCTTCGACGCGGACGATCGGATCCGCCTGAGGATCGAAAGAAGCATCGCGGCCAAACACCTCGACCGCGATCGAATAGGCCTTGATGCGGCTGCCGCGCCCTGCCAAAGCCTCATCCACGACATAGCGGAGGAACCTGTGTTTGCGGTCAGTTGCGCCGAAGTCGGCGCTGCTCAGGATGCGCGCTAACTGGGCGCGACAGTCCTCGACCGGAAGATCGGCCTCCCCTTTTGCGGGGACCTCCTCGTGGATCACAACCGCCCCCTTTTTGCCGCTTCCGCGACTTGCGCGGCTTCTTTTTATTCTTCCGTTACATAATCGCTCATGTAATTAACATTCCGGTGCTTGCTCCAGCAATGGCTTGGTGACTAGCTTTTTTCCTCCTGTGGGTAGCGAGATGGAGCAAAGAGCGACAAGAACGCGTGCAGCTTTATCGGCAGCACTCCGCCGATTTCCTGAGCTTGAGCTATCAATCCGTCGAATGATCCAGGCGGATCAGAATTTTTCCGATATGTGCGACGGACTTGCGGAAGCCGAGGCGGCGCTGTCGAGCGTCGATCAGCTTCCGCCGCCAATACGTGCGGCAAGGAGGGCCGAATGGCAAGACCTTGTCGAGCGGTTGGCGCGCGAGGTTGAAGCCGCGCTTCGGGAGAAGCAGGCCGTTGCCCAATCACGCGTCGATACTCGGCGGTGAGTTCTATCGCCAGAACTCTGGCGCTTCCGGCCGGTATCCGCCCCCCGTCACCTCTCCCGACATCCAGCTCTCGCGCACAAAGTGCGCATCTCGAGAGATCCCCATGTGCACGCCAGACACCGACCTCAGGCGACTGCAGCGCCTACGCCGGTTCTGGTCTCGAGGACAGGCGAGAGCCTCCGAGCGCCCCGCGCATCAGGTTCACGCCGCCCACGTAATTTACACGCAAACGCTCGCGGCAGGCGCGTTCTGAGCTTACTCCGGCACGGCGATCGATCTCTGAACCTTAACCGGAGCAATTAGTGGGCGAGTCCCCCGCGGTCCAACAAGACAGGATGGGAACGTCGCCGTTCGTGCGGCCCTGCTTGTCCACATTGCCTCGGAACACCATCGCCATAGCCGCGATGTGACGAACTAGGAGGCGATGCGCCTCGAAGAGACGCTGAACGTTACCAACCCAGAAGCACAGGAGAGAACTATGTACACTCACATGGGAATCGGCACCGCGTTGGTCCTTGCAGTCCTAACTGCAACAGCCGCGGCCGCCGATACGTACAAGAAATACGGATCGGAAGCCGAGTGGGACATCTATGTCACCGACGGTCAGGATCGCGGCTGCCTGATTGCCAAGAACCTGRCCGCCGAGACGCAGTTCCAGATGGGCATCGTGCCGGACGCGCAGGCACGCGGCTACCTGGCACTTTACACCAAGGCAGGTGCAGGGGTCGGTACGGGCGAAGAGATTTCCGTGCTTTTCGACGTTGACGGGCAGCAATTCAGCGGAGAGGCGACCGGCCGGCAGATGATGGACGGGTACAAAGGAGCCTACGTTTGGGTCAATAATCCCGAATTCATCTACGATCTTGCCAAGAAAAAGACGCTGACTATTACCCCGACAGGGCGTGATC
>NZ_JBFUKO010000159.1:0-9444 GCF_056400805.1 Aminobacter sp. P4_H6_2 | reverse complement strand
GCGCGACGGCTATCTCTATGGGATCGTGTCGATCGGCGACGTCGTCAAGCGCCGCATCGAGGATGTCGAGCGCGAGGCCGAGGAGATCAAGGCCTATATCGCGACGGCTTGAGGCCGTTAGCTAAGCGCCGGATCCGCTTACGCGGATCCGGCATGATCTGCATCATCTGTTGTCGAGTTCGGGACGGACAAGTTTCAGTCCTACCCTGGTAATGCGGTAGGGGCCGCCTTGCGACGAGGCGACTGCCTTCCTTCGCCGTAGCTTCCTGAAAAGTTCGAGATCGAAATCCGTATATTGCCAGCCCTCGCGGGTGAGGCAGATCACGGCTTCGATCTTGTTGCTGTCGTCTTTTTCGATTTCGATCCGCCCGCCCTGGGCGAGCAGGTGCAGGATGCGCTGCTCTATGCGCGATATGTTCATTGGTTGATGAGTCCTGGAAAACCAGGCCGAACAGCCTACTGACTGAACAGCCAAAACAAAAAGCCGCAGCCACGATTGCTCGCAGCACGGTGGTTTCTGGTTTTCATGCCCCGCCTTCAGGAGAAGGTCGGGGCTTTAGCGGGACTCAAACGAGTTGAACATCCAAACTCCATCGGGATGGGACCGATATAGGATAGTCTGTTCGAAAGTGCCAGAGATCGCGGCTTGAGCGCGCATTTCCAACGCGACGGTTGCAACAAGGCAACGATTGATCTAGCGAAACGGTACGATTTGTCGTTCGCCAGAAGGCGACAAAACAGACACGGACGTATTCGGATTACCATGACCCTGATCGACACCCGCACGCCCGACGCCAAGCGCTTCATCCCCGGTGCCACCGGTGACTGGGAAGTCATCATCGGCCTCGAGGTTCATGCCCAGGTGACGTCGGAAGCAAAGCTGTTCTCCGGCGCCTCGACCGCCTTCGGCGCCGAGCCCAATGCCAATGTCAGTCTTGTCGACGCGGCGATGCCCGGCATGCTGCCCGTCATCAACGAGGAATGCGTCAAGCAGGCGATCCGCACCGGCCTCGGCCTCAAGGCGCAGATCAACCACAAGTCTGTCTTTGACCGGAAAAACTATTTCTATCCCGACCTGCCGCAGGGCTACCAGATTTCGCAGTTCAAGCAGCCGATCGTCGGCGAGGGCAAGATCACCATTTCGGTCGGTCCCGACCGCAAGGGCGAGTTCGAGGACATCGAAGTCGGCATCGAGCGCCTGCATCTCGAACAGGACGCCGGCAAGTCGATTCACGATCAGCATCCGACAATGTCTTATGTCGACCTCAACCGCTCGGGCGTGGCGCTGATGGAGATCGTCTCCAAGCCCGACATGCGCTCGTCGGACGAGGCCAAGGCCTATGTCACCAAGCTGCGCACCATCGTGCGTTATCTCGGTACTTGCGACGGCAACATGGACGAGGGCTCGATGCGCGCCGACGTCAATGTGTCCGTGCGCCGTCCGGGCGGCGAATTCGGCACGCGCTGCGAGATCAAGAACGTCAACTCGATCCGCTTCGTTGGCCAGGCCATCGAATATGAGGCGCGGCGCCAGATCGCCATCATCGAAGATGGTGGCAAGATCGATCAGGAGACCCGCCTGTTCGATCCCAGCAAGGGCGAGACGCGCGCGATGCGTTCCAAGGAAGAAGCGCACGACTACCGCTACTTCCCCGATCCGGACCTTCTGCCGCTTGAATTCGACCAGGCCTATGTCGATGCGCTAGCCAAGGACCTGCCGGAACTACCAGACGACAAGAAGGCGCGGCTGGTCAACAGCCTCGGCCTGTCCGTCTACGACGCCTCGATCCTGGTCTCGGAAAAGGCGATCGCCGACTATTTCGAGAAAGTGGCCGCTGGCCGCGACGGCAAGCTTGCCGCCAACTGGGTCATCAACGACCTGCTCGGCGCCTTGAACAAGGCTGGCAAGGACATTGAAAACGCTCCAGTAACGCCCGATCAGCTGGGGGCCGTGATCGACCTGATCAAGGAAGGCACGATTTCCGGCAAGATCGCAAAGGACCTGTTCGAGATCATCTGGAATGAGGGTGGCGACCCGCGTGAGCTGGTCGAAAGCCGTGGCATGAAGCAGGTGACCGACACCGGCGCCATCGAAAAGGCGGTCGACGATGTCATCGCCGCCAACCCCGACAAAGCCGAACAGGCCCGCGCCAAGCCGACAATGGCCGGCTGGTTCGTCGGCCAGGTGATGAAGATGACGGGTGGCAAGGCCAATCCGCAGGCCGTCAACGACCTGGTCAAGGCCAAGATCGGCATCGAGGAATAAAGCGGTGTTTGTCCGCACGGCGAGCGAACGCGACCTTGAGAACATCAAGGCGCTGCTCGCCGAAACGTGGCACGCGACCTACGATGCCATCTACGGCATCGAGCGGGTCAACCAGATCACCACCGAATGGCACTCGCTTGCCGCGCTCAAGGCGCGGCTGACGAGGCCGAATTCCGAGTTCCTGGTCGCCGATGACGGCAAGAAGATCGCAGGCATGGCCTTTGCCGCGGCGACCAGCGGTTCCAAGATCGTCGTGCTCTACCAGCTTTATGTACGCCCAGAATATCAGCGCGCCGGCATCGGCCGCATGTTGCTCGATGAGATCGAGCAGAGCTTTCCCGAAGCGCATTCGATTCGCCTTGAAGTCGAAGAGGCGAACGTTCAGGCGCTGGGCTTTTATCTCGCCAACGGCTTTGTGAAGTCGGGGGGCGATCCAGACCCCGAGATCGCGGAAACGGGGGTCTTGTCGCTGGTGCTGGAAAAACCCCTGAGCTGAAGCGGCGGCCTAGCTGGCAGCGACCTCGACATTGTCGATCAGGCGTGTCTTGCCGAGACGGGCAGCGACCAGCACGCGGCCATCATGGTCTTTCTGCCACGGCGCAAGCGTGAGGCTTTCGCGCACTTCGACGTAGTCGACGGAATTGAAACCGGAATCGAGAATCGCCTGACTAGCGGCTGCCATTGTCGCTTCTTCGTTTGCGCCCGATTGGAGCGACGAAGCAGCCTTGCGCAGCACCTTGTTGAGCTGTTGCGCGACAGTGAGTTCGGTGGGGCTGAGATAGGCGTTGCGCGATGACATGGCGAGGCCTTCGGCATCGCGGATCGTCGGCGAGCCCAGAACTTCAACCGGCAGGTCGAGATCGCGGCACAGCTTCTTGACCACGCAGAGCTGCTGGTAGTCCTTCTCGCCAAAGACGGCGAGGTCGGGCGTTACCTGGATGAAGAGCTTGGCAACGACGGTGGCGACACCGTCGAAGAAAGCAGGTCGGAAGGCGGTTTCGAGACCTGCGGATGGGCCGCCCACCGCAATCGCGGTGGCAAAGCCTTGTGGATAGACCTCGTCGACACCGGGCGTGAAGGCGAGATGGACACCGGCTTCATTGAGGCGCGCGAGATCCTGCGCCAGCTGGCGGGGATATTTGTCGAGGTCTTCGGTCGGCGCGAACTGGCGCGGATTGACGAAGATCGAAACGACGCAGCGGTCGGCGCGCTCAAGGGCAGCACGCATCAGCGAGATATGCCCGTCATGCAAGGCGCCCATGGTTGGGACCAGCGCGACCTTGAGGCCTTCGGCTCGCCATGCCTGCACTTGCACGCGCAGGGCAGCGATGGTTTCGACGACAGCGGTCATGCCTTGTCCTTGCTCAGGGAAAACAGGTGCTCGGGGCCGGGGAAAGCGCGGCTGCGAACGTCACGCGCGTATTCCGCTGCGGCTTTGGACATAGTGTCGCGCAAAAGGGCATATTCCTTGACGAATTTCGGCACGCGGTCGACGGTCAGTCCGATGGCGTCGTCGATGACCAGGATCTGCCCGTCGCAGGCAGCGCTGGCGCCGATGCCGACGGTAGGAATGGCTATGCGCCGGGTGATTTCAGCGGCCACCGGCTCGACAGTGCCTTCGATGACGACGGAAAACGCGCCAGCTGCTTCCACAGCCTTGGCGTCGGCATAAAGCGCTTGGGCATTGGCCTCGGAACGGCCTTTGATCTTGTAGCCGCCCTCTTTTTCGACCGACTGCGGCAAAAGCCCGATATGGCCCATGACCGGGATGCCTGATGCAACGATGGCGGCGATTTGGGCGGCGATGGCGACGCCGCCTTCGAGCTTGACCGCGTCGCAGCCGGTTTCACGCATGATGCGCTTGGCGCAGGCCACGGCGTTTTCGACCGTGTCCTCGTAGCCGCCGGCAGGCATGTCGACGACGACGCAGGCGCGGACAGAGCCGCGCATCACGGCCTGGCCATGCGCGATCATCATGTCTATCGTCGCGCCGAGCGTCGTCGCATGGCCATGCAACACCATCGCGACGCTGTCGCCGACAAGCAGAAGGTCGACATGTGGGTCGAGCAGCCGGGCAATGGGGTAGGTGTAGGCGGTGAGGCAGACGATGGGCTCGCCGCCCTTGCGGGCCAACAGCTCGGCGGGCGTGATGCGGCCGGCAGGCGCGTCAGAAGCCATGTCGTTTCCTCCCATGCCCGGTTCCAGCCTAGCAAGCCAGTCCGAGAGCCCGAATTGGGCCAGAATCCATTACGGACCGGCTAGAGATTTTGCAAGTGCGAGATGAAGACGTGAGCAGTTGCGAGATGGCATCGTCCATCAGGACGAGCGGCGCGCTGTTTCCTCTTGCGCGAGCCGGCGGATGTAGACGGCGAATTCGGGGTCTTCGCCCGGCAGCAACTGGGGCAGGGCATCGCGAAAATCCGCGCGCCGGCACCATTCGCGCATGAAATCCTCCCACGACGCCCAGCGGCGCTTTCTCCGCTCGGGCATGTCTGCTTCGTAGATGACGAGATAGGCGCGCTCGAACAGCGAGATGAGGATAGCGAACATGGCGAGCAGCCGGTCTTTCTGCTCGGCGGTCAGACCTTCCGTGGCCGTATGCGATTGCAGATAGAGGTCGGAATGCTCGAGCGTCAGCGTCAAAAAGTTGGTGTAGCCGTCTGACAGCATCTGGTAGATCTCTTCCTCCTCGTTGACGCGCGCCTTGCGCTGCTCGTAGACGAAGATGAAGATCGCGAGCGGCAGGCCGAAGATCGTCACCAGCATGCTCAGCATTTCGAGGACTTGCATGAAGGGCATCGGCTATGCGGCCATGGTTCGCGCGCGTCCACGTTGCGAGCTTGGACCAAGCTCTCGGCAAAGGAATGTTATCAACGCAGCCTCAGAGCTGTCCGCCTTGATTGCGTCGCGCAATCTTGAGCGCAAGCAGAACCAGGCCCACCGCGAGGACTACAATCCCCAAGAAGATCAGCCAGTTCGATCCGGACCTGTAGCCCTCAGCGGCCATCAGGAAACCGAGGATGATAGCGATCAGACCGGTGAGTTTGTTCATCAGAGGGTGAACTCTTTCCCCGCTTATGGCCATTTCGAACCTCCGCGTGCGTGATAGATCTACCGCCTGACCCACAGAGTATAGTGCTGGCCAGTGCGCGTCGAGTTGCCTCGCCAGTTGGAAGCATCCTGCGCAAGCTGTCACTGATGCCTGCCAATCGTCGCAGACCCCAAGATTGGGCGTCTAAAGCCTTGCCTTCGGAACGGCCTGACGCCATAAGCAGGAGACTTTCGACGCGCCTGCCGCGAGGATCCGATGAAGAAATTCCTTGTTCAATTTTTCACCTGGTGGAACGGCCAGACGCTTGGCACCCGCTTTCACACCTGGCGCAAAGGCACCAAGGTGGGCCAGGATGAGTTCGGCAACGTCTATTACGAAGGCGGCAAGGACTCCGAGGGCCGCACGCGTCGCTGGGTGATCTACAATGGCGTGTCCGAAGCCTCGATGATTCCGCCCGGCTGGCACGGCTGGATGCACCATCGCGTCGATGTAGCGCCCCCGAGCGACAACTACATTCCGCGCGACTGGCAGAAGCCGCATCAGCCTAACTTGACCGGCACCGGCGGCGCTTACCGTCCGAAGGGCTCGGTGCTGGGCAATACGCATCGTCCACAGGTGACCGGAGACTACGACGCCTGGACGCCCGGCGCATAAGACAGCACATCGGCGCGGACATTTGTCGCCACAATTGGCGGCTAACTCCTTGCCCATTGGCGCCAGGCGATTAGCCTTGGCGCGTGGGAATCAGCGAGTGCAAAACACTCCGGGCGCAACGGCGGTAACGACTCAATGACATTTCTTGGCCGGGTTCCGTCGAACGGACGATCGAAGGCGAAAGCTCTGCTTGCCACGGTTGCGCTGTGCGCAGGGCTTGGCCAGGCGATGGCCCAGGACAGTATTCAGCGCCTGCCGCTCGATCAACAGGTCGAGCAGGGCAACGATCTGCCGGCGATCGATGTTCAGCCGATACCTGGCGAGACCCAGCCGGCCCCAAGCGAAGCACAACCAGCGCCACAGGCAGCACCTAAACCCCAGCGCATCAAGAATCCGATCGCCGAGTTCGCCGGCATCGACAAGATCACCGGCCGTATCATCACCTTCGATGTCTATGTCGACGAAACGGTGCAGTTCGGCGCGCTGCAGGTGACGCCGCGCGTCTGTTACTCGAGGCCGGAAAACGAGGAGCCCAAGACGGATTCCTTCGTTGAAGTTGACGAGATCACGCTCGACCGCAAGATCAGGCGCATCTTCACCGGCTGGATGTTTGCCGAAAGCCCGGGCCTCAACGCCGTCGAGCACGCCGTCTATGACGTCTGGCTGAAGGCCTGCAAGCAGAAGTCGGACATTCCGGCGCCGGAAGCTGCCAAAACCAACTGATATCGGCAGGTGCAACTGACGTACTGCTGGCCGCGTCTATCGTCGGCTAGGACGCGTCATGGCAGCTGAAGCGGTGACCACTTGTGGTCGGCTTTCGGTTGGCGTCGATACCCAGGCATTTGCGGCCCGGCCGAGGCCATATTGGTAGAGCCTCCGCATGTCTTCGGTTTCGAATTCCTCGGTGCCGCTGTCAGCCACGTTGACCGGTATCGCGGCGAGGTGGAAGCCGATGCCGTTGCGGCGGGCGAACGCGTAGGTCGCCTGCAACGTAGCGCGTGAGTTGGTCTGGATGAGCGTCGAGACGGAACGCCCGGCGATGTCTTTTGTCTGGTTTGGGACCACCTCGAAGGATGGGTGCAGTTTCCCGTTCATCAGCACGTACAGATCGGCCGAGCCTTTCAGTGGCAGGCGCGGGTTCCGGAACAGTATGTCGTCCGGCAGGATGAACACGTTGGACACGACACCGCCGTCCACATGCATTTCCTGGAAGCGATGGCCGCCGCTTTCGGCTGGGATGAATGTTGGCGTGAATATGCCGGGGATACTGGCCGAGGCGGCCATGACCGTGCGGAAAAGCTCGTTGGCGCCGGGAGCGCCGCTCGCCGCGATCGCGCCCATGTTCCAGATGACGGGGCGCTGGGCATCGAGGTTCGTGGTCAGTATGAGCAGGCGTCGTCCCTTTCGGTGTTCACGCGCGACAGCGGCGATCACCTCCGGCGTGACGAATTTCTGGGCGAGCGTCTGCATGCGGCCGCTGTCAAACAGGCCGGAGCCGAAGATCGCATTGATGGGATCGGGCGAGTCGACCAGCGTGATCCCGTACCCACCGGTATACATTTCCTTCAAGGTGTCGTCATAGGCGGGACCAAGGAAGGCGAATGGTGCGATAAGCGCACCGGTGCTGACGCCCGACACGACGGTAAACTCAGGCCGTGTGCCCGTTTGTGTCCAACCTTCAGCAATCCGGCTCCGAACGCCCCATCACCACCGCCGCCGGAAAGCGCAAGGTAGGAGAGGTGCTTGTGCGGCTGTTGGGAGATGTATGCCGCCTCACGCCCGGCCGATTCCGAATCGGCCCAGATACGCACATTGGACAAGCCTGAGACAGTTGCATCTGTTTGCTCATCGGCCGTGAACGAATCTCGGGGCAGGCCACTACATGCTGCAAGAGCAGTGGCGAGGAGTGCTGACAGTATGAGGCCATTGACCCCTTGCGCAATTGCCATTTCGCCTACCTGCACAGCCGCGATATTGCATAGTGTTGTATTGTCGCGGCTGTTGTCAAACCGCAGGCGGCGCGTTTGCGGTCCGAAACCGGGGCGCTGCCAAGGCCCAGATTGTCGTATTCCCAAATCTGCCGGGGCCCGTCCCGGCCCTTTCGGAACCGCTTCCGATCCCTGGCGTTTGTCGTTGTGAGCAACGCGAGCGGAGGATGCTGCGGTGACCGTCAATCGTGACGAACTTCTCGAACTCGAACGGGAATTCTGGACCGGCAATCAGGAGTTCTTTGCCGAAAACGCCGACAGGGAATGCCTTGTCGCCTTTCCCGACATGGCCGGCGTGATGAGCAACGCAGAGATTGCCGCGACCGCCACCAAGCCGAACCGCTGGCGCAATCTGGAGATGAAGCTGCAAGGCATAGTCGAGCCGGGCAGCGACATTGTCATCCTGACCTATGAAGCCAATGCGATCCGCGACAATGGCGAGCCTTATTCAGCACTCGTCAGTTCAGGCTACGTGCACCGCTTGCAGGGCTGGAAGTTGATGTTCCACGCGCATACGCCGACCAAGCCCGAAGCCGGCAAGGCCAGGAACTAGCGTCGCCTTCAAGGTGAGAACGTGGCTTCGCCGACAAGTGCCTTGGCCAGCATCTTTTCGTATTTGTCGCGCGGCACGTCGACCGCACCGAAGCGTTTCAAATGGTCGGTGGTGAACTGCGTATCAAGCAGCAGGAAACCTCGCTGCTTGAGCCGCTCGACCAGATGGACGAGGCAAACCTTCGAGGCGTCGGTCTCGCGCGAAAACATGCTTTCGCCGAAGAAGGAACGGCCCAACGACACGCCATAGAGCCCCCCGACCAGCACTCCGTCGCGCCATGCCTCGACCGAATGGGCGTTTCCGATGCGGTGGAGGTGGGCGTAGGCCTCTCTGATCGGCGCGTTGATCCAGGTCGACAGGCGCCCCGCGCGCCGCTCGGCGCAAGCATCGATAACGGCTTCGAAGTTGCTGTCGAAGCGGATCTCGAACTGGCCCTGCCGTATCTTCTTGGCAAGGCTGTGCGGCACATGGAAGGTTTCAAAGGGGATGATGCCGCGCGTTTCGGGTCGGACCCAGAAGACCTCCGGATCCGACGCACTCTCGGCCATGGGAAAGACGCCCGACGCATAGGCCTTCAGCAGAAGGTCCGTGGGTATGCTGTAGCCGGGCGCATAAGGACGGGTCATGCGACCCCCAGTCTACTCGCCTTTCGCGAGATGTTTTTCCAGCCAATGAATATCGTAGTCGCCATTTGCAATGTCGGGGTTGCCGACGAGTTCACGAAACAGCGGCAACGTCGTCTTGATACCATCTACCACAAATTCGTCGAGTGCGCGGCGCAGACGCATCATGCATTCGACGCGGTTGCGACCATGCACGATCAGCTTGCCGATCAGGCTGTCGTAGTAAGGTGGGATCTTGTAGCCGGAATAAACGCCCGAATCGACGCGGATGCCCAGGCCGCCAGGCGTGTGGAAATGCGTGATCGTGC
>NZ_JBFUKO010000158.1:0-9486 GCF_056400805.1 Aminobacter sp. P4_H6_2 | reverse complement strand
GACAGGTTCTTGCCCGCGACCAAATCCATGCCGAAGGAAATGCTGCCGGTGGTCGACAGGCCCGTGGTGCAGTACGCCGTCGACGAGGCATTGGAGGCCGGCATCGAGCACATCGTCTTCGTCACTGGCCGCAACAAGGCGGTCATCGAGGATTATTTCGACCTTCACCCGGAGTTGGTCGGCACGCTCGAGCAGGCCGGCAAGGTGGATCAACTCAGGTCGCTGGAGAGCCTACTTCCGGTTCCTGGTGCCACCAGCTTTACCCGCCAGCAGGCACCGCACGGCCTCGGCCACGCCGTCTGGTGTGCCCGTGACATCATCGGCGACGAGCCATTCGCACTCCTGCTTCCCGACATGGTGTCGTTCGGCCGTCGCGGCTGCCTCGCCGAAATCATGGAACTGCACGAGGAGACCAGCGGCAACGTCATTGCCGTCGAGCAGTGCGATCCCAACGAAACCAACAAATATGGCATCGTCGGCAAGGGGGCTGAAATCGGCACCGGTTTCGAGGTGACCGCGATGGTGGAGAAGCCGGCCCCGGCGGCCGCGCCGTCCAACTTTTACATCAACGGCCGCTACATCCTGCAGCCTGAGATTTTCAACCTCCTCGGCACCCAGAAGCGCGGTGCCGGTGGCGAAATCCAGCTGACCGACGCGATGGTTCGCCTTGCCGCAAGCCAGGCCTTCTTCGCCCGGCCTTTCAGTGGCCGTATGTTCGATTGCGGTTCGAAGGAGGGCTTCATCCAGGCCAATGTCGCGTTTGCGCTGAAGCGGGCAGATATCCGTGGCTCCGTGCTTGATGCCATCCGCGAGATGGTCGCCGAGCACGATCACGTCGCGGCAGCCTGACGACAAAACGCTGTCGGGACGAGTGAAACCACTTGTCTCCGACGGCGTTTCGACAGTGCCTGTCATGAAGCGTGCCTTGTGGGCACAGCACTTGCGTAGCTGAATTCAGCTTCGCGCCAGAGCCTTTCGAGCGGCGGCGACCGCCGCTCAGGCAAGAACTGGAACGCAGATGAACTACGCCAGCTACCCTTTCAACAACCGYAATCCTGCGCCTCGGGAGGACGCACGGGAAGGAAGCGACTTCATCGACCTTGAACGCCTGCTGGCCATGGCAAAGCGCCAGGCCAAGGTGGTGGGCATCGGCGCTGTTGTCGGCCTGCTGCTCGGGTTGATCTATCTTCAGACGACGCCGCCGACCTTCACCGCCAGCACCAGCGTGCTGATCGACGAGGGCATGAACAAGATGGTCGACGAGGTTTCGGCGACGCCTGTTAACATGCAGACCGATGCGGCGATCCTCTCCCAGATCGAGATCATCAAATCGGCGCGTCTGGCATCGGTTGTTGTCGACAAGCAGAAGCTCGAACAGAATCCCGATTTCATGCAGCCGCCGAAATCGCTTTTGTCGACATTGGTCGGTTACGCCAGGGGTTTCCTGCAGATATTCCGCTCCAGCCCCGAGATTGCCGCCGGCAGTGGCGACCTGACAGAGGCGCAGCGCCAGGCGATGGCCGATGCGGCTCGCAAGCAGCAGGCGGTGGCGATGCTGCAGGCCAACATCATGGCCGAGCGCTCCGGCCGCAGTTACGTCATCTCCATGGGCTACCGTTCGCACGACCCGCAGCTGGCGGCTGATATCACCAGGGCTTACGCCGATGCCTTTGTCGCCGATCAGCTGGATGCCAGTTTCGACGCCACCGAAAGGGCCGCCGTCTGGCTCCAGGGCAGGCTCGGGGAACTGCGCACGAGCTCGCAGAAGGCAGCACTCGAGGTCGAAAAGTTCCGCGCCGAAAATGGTCTCGCCGCGGCACGTGGCGAAACCATTGCCGAACAGCAACTTTCCGATCTCAACGCCCAACTGATCCTCGCCCAGGCCGATACGGCGAAGGCGCGGGCGCGCTATGAACAATATCGCACCATCGTTGAAAGCGGCCCCGAGGCTGCCGTCAGCAATTCGACCCTGTCGGCCGACGAGGCCGGCAATCCGCTGATTTCGGAACTCAAGAAGCGCTATTCCAGCGTCTCCAAGCGCGAGCAGGAGATCTCGACAGGCTTTGGTCCCAATCACCCACAGGCTGTAGCCCTGCGCAAGGAACAGGGCGACCTGTCCAACCAGATCCTGCGTGAACTTAGCCAGCTATCGGAGACCTATCGCAACGCATATGAGGTGGCGCAGTCGCGCGAGACAGCACTGCGCAATAGTGTCTCGGAAGCCACCGGCCAGAATTCCAGCGCCAATCAGGCGCAGGTGCGCCTGCGCGAATTGCAGCAGCAGGCAACCGCGCTCAGCACGCTCTACCAGACATTCCTGTCGCGCTATGAGGAAGCCTCGCAGCAGAGTTCGTTCCCCATCGCCAAGGTGCGGGTGATTTCGGAAGCGACGACGCCGCGCAGCCCATCGAGCCCGCGAACGTCGATGGTGTTCGGCTTGGCGCTCGTGCTTGGTATCGTCATGGGTGCAGCCTTCGGCGCGCTCAACGAATTCAATGAGCGCTTCTTCCGCACCGCCGAAGACGTGCGCGAGCGGCTGGGTGTCAAATTCCTCGGTTATCTGCCGCTGCTCGGCTCGAACGACGACAAGAAGGAGGAGGCCAAGGACAAGACAGCCCAGAAGGGCGCGACGCCTCCGCCGCCGCTGGCACGCGCCTCGGAGGCTGCTAGGCGCCGGGCGAAAATGCGTATTGCCGTAGATGCTCCGGCCTCGATGTTCGCCGAGACGCTGCGCAGCACCAAGATCGCCAGTGACGTCGTGCTTCAGGATCTCGGCTGCAAGGTGATTGGCGTGATCTCGATGCTGCCGGGCGAGGGCAAGTCGACGGTTGCCGCCAATCTCGCCGGTTTGCTCGCCAGCAACGGCGCCAAGACGCTTTTGATCGACGCCGACCTGCGCAATCCCGGCCTCAGCCGCAGCTTGGGCATCGATGCCGATCAGGGGCTGGTCGAAGCCGTGGTCAACGACAAGGGCTGGCAATCGGTGGTCAAGGTTGACCGCCAGACCAAGATGGCGATCGTGCCGGCTGTGGTGCGTGGCCGCTTCTCGCACACCAGCGAACTGCTTTCGTCCGCCGGCATGCGGCGTTTCATCGAAGATGCCAAGGCGACGTTCGAATACATTATCGTCGATCTGCCGCCACTCGGCCCGGTTGTCGATGCCAAGGCGTTCGCGCCGCTCGCCGACGGTTTCGTGCTGGTCGCTGAGTGGGGTGCGACGCCGCGCCCGCTGGTCCGTTCGGCACTCAATGCCGAACCCCAGATCGCCAACAAGATCCTTGGGCTGGTGCTCAACAAGGTCGACCTGAAGAAGCTGCCGCGTTACGGCGCTTATGGCAGCTCGGAGCAGTTCCTAGACAGATATTCGACCTACTATGTCGACAAGAGCGAGGCGAAGGTGAAGGTCGCTTCCTGAGGCTCAGGAAAACAGCAGCCGTCCCTGGTTGCCCGCAATCCGCACTGCCGTCAGGCGCCCGCTTTTGAAAGCGCCTGTGTCGATGCCAAGCCTGCGACCGTCGATGCGTGGGTGGTCGACCGGCGTATGGCCATGTACCACCCAGCGGTCGAGCCGCCGCGAGGACTCGAAGAACTCGTCGCGAATGTAGAGCAGGTCGTGATCTTCCTGTTCGAGCAGTGGCACGCCAGGCCGGATGCCGGCATGCACGAACACGAACCGTTCCGAATAGGCCATGATCGGCAGACCACGCAGGAACTGGATATGCTCGGGCGGGATGCTGGCGCGGATGTAGTCGTCGAGTCTGTCGCCGCTGCCGTAGAGATCGGCCAGATGTTCGGCATCGATGTCATAGGAAAACAAGGTGGATCGCGCGCCCGTTACCAGCCAGCGTTCGAGCGACAGCCCGCCGTCGAGATAATCAAGCATCTGCGTCTCGTGATTGCCGGCAAGGCAGATACGCTCGAAGCCGRCCGGGGGTGCGCCCAGAAGATGGTCGAGCACCCTGGCAGAATCCGGGCCGCGGTCGACGTAGTCGCCCAGCATCACGATCAGTTTCCGTCCGGGCAACTCAGTGGCATCGGCGACGATCTTGTCTTCGAGCGCGCGTAGTTGACTGAAGCAGCCATGGACGTCGCCAATCGCGTAAACGACCGTATCGGTGAGGTCGATCTCAACGCGCTGGCGCCTTGCCTTCCGATCCTGCGAGCGAAAATTCAGAAAGCTCACCAGACTATTCCTTCAAGTGCCAATTGAGTGTCGTCCTGGCCTCGGCCCAACTATTTCTTTGATGGCTGCAAGGAATGGCCGTACCTCTTTTGGCACGGCTGCTGCGCGCTCGATGTCGAGCCGTCAGGAGCCTCAACGCGCCAACTCTTGGCGTGCACGTTAATCTAGGAGGAAGACTTTCGGGAAAACAAGTCGTTGTTTTTACTGGTCGGAGTGGCAGGATTTGAACCTGCGACCCCATCGTCCCGAACGATGTGCGCTACCAGGCTGCGCTACACTCCGTGACCAGTGGGCGGGCTTATAGCTGCCGCTTTTGCTTCCTGCAAGCGGCAAAGGTTTAGCTGGTGCGATTTTTCGCAAGTGAGTTATCTTGTTGAGCTTTTAAGCCTTTGTGCTGCCGCTGGGGTAGGGGACAGCGTCTCAATCTTGCGGTATTCGGTCCCAAAGAGAATCTATGCGCAGATTTGCGTGCTGGAGTGCAGTCGTGAACATCAAGCCCGTTGCTCAAGCAACCCCCAACACCTTCGAGTTCGAGACTCTTGCGCTGGTCAAGCCGACCGGTTTTCGCGAATACGATGCGCGCTGGTGGTTCGGTCATCCGAACTCGACCAAGGAGCCGGAACTCAACCTGATCGGCGTGCAGGCGCTCGGCATGGGCATTGGGACCTTGATTCGACGTCTCGGTGCGGGGCCTGACATCGTCGTCGGCCATGACTTCCGCTCCTATTCGATGTCGATCAAGCTGGCGCTGGTGTCGGGCCTGATGGCCGCCGGCGCACGCGTCAAGGATGTCGGGTTGGCGTTGTCGCCGATGGCCTATTTTGCGCAGTTTGAGCTCGATACGGCTTCGGTGGCGATGGTCACGGCCTCGCACAACGAAAATGGCTGGACCGGCGTGAAGATGGGCGCGGCGCGTCCGCTGACCTTTGGGCCCGACGAGATGTCGGCACTGCGGGACATTGTGCTCAATGGCGACTTTGAATTGATCGGCAGCGGTTCCTATGAATTCGTGCCGGATTTCCGCAAGACCTATCTCGACGATCTGGTGGCGGGCAAACGCATCGGCCGCAAGTTGAAGGTGGTTGCCGCCTGCGGTAACGGCACGGCTGGCGCGTTCGCGCCCGAAGCACTTGAGCGCATCGGTTGCGAGGTCATTCCGCTCGATGTCGAGCTCGACCACACCTTCCCGCGCTACAATCCGAACCCCGAGGACATGCAGATGCTGCATGCCATCCGCGACAAGGTTCTGGAAACCGGCGCTGACGTCGGCTTGGGCTTCGACGGCGACGGCGACCGTTGCGGCGTCGTCGACAATGAGGGCAACGAGATCTTCGCCGACAAGGTCGGCGTGATGCTGGCGCGCGATATTTCGGCGCTCTATCCGAACTCCACCTTCGTTGTCGATGTGAAGTCGACCGGCCTGTTCAACACCGACACGGTGCTTGCTGCGAACGGCGCGAAGACGGACTACTGGAAGACCGGCCACTCCTATCTCAAGCGCCGGGTCGCCGAACTGGGCGCGATCGCCGGCTTCGAGAAATCAGGCCATTTCTTCTTCAATCCGCCGATCGGGCGCGGTTATGACGACGGTATTGTCACGGCGATTGCCGTTTGCCAGATGCTCGACCRCAACCCTGGCAAGTCGATGGCCGATCTCTATCGCGCGCTGCCGTTGACCTTTGGCACACCGACCATGTCGCCGCATTGCGACGATGAGCTGAAATATGGTGTCGTCGACAAGGTGGTCGCCGACTTCGAGGCCATGAAGCGAAATGACGAAACCTTTGCCGGCCAGAAGATCGTCGATCTGATCACCGTCAATGGTGTGCGCGTGGTGGCGGAAGATGGTACCTGGGGGCTGGTGCGGGCGTCTTCGAACAAGCCGGAACTGGTGGTTGTGGTGGAAAGCCCCGTTTCATCGGAGCGGCGGCGCGAGATGTTCGAGGGCGTCGATGCGGTGTTGAGGCGCAACACGTCGGTCGGCGCCTACAACCAGACATTTTGAGGGGCTGATATGGCTGAACGGATCGTCAGTTTTGTCATGAGCGGCGGCGTTGGCTCGCGCCTGTGGCCGCTGTCGCGCGAAGACAATCCCAAGCAGTTCCACGACCTCTCCGGCGACGGCTCGATGCTGGTCAAGACGCTGAAGCGCCTGGCTGCGCGCGACGAGGGCGAGACGCCGATCTATCTGATTGCCTCGGAACGTCACGCGGCGCGCGTCCGTGCCGATCTGGCGGCAATTGATCTTTCCGGCGGCGGCGCGATCTTCGAGCCGACGGGGCGAAACACGGCAGCAGCAGTAGCAATCGCGGCATTGCAGACGCTCAAGGCTTATGGCGACGGCATCGTTTTGGTGGTGCCATCTGACCATGAGATTTCCACCCAGCGCCAGTTCTGGGACACGGTCGAGCGCGGCGTATCAGCTGCCAATGCGGGGCGCCTTGTCGTGTTCGGCATCAAGCCGGCGACGCCCGAGACCGGTTACGGCTATATCGAGGTCGGCGGCGAAAGCGACGGCGTTGCAGATGTCACCCGCTTCGTCGAAAAGCCGGATTTGGCCACAGCCGAGGGATATCTAGCGGCAGGCAATTTCTTCTGGAACGCCGGTATTTTCCTGTTCAAGGCGAGCGCGATGCGCGACGCCTTCCTCAAGCATCAGCCGGAAAT
This sequence comes from Aminobacter sp. P4_H6_2, assembly GCF_056400805.1. Taxonomy (NCBI): domain Bacteria; kingdom Pseudomonadati; phylum Pseudomonadota; class Alphaproteobacteria; order Hyphomicrobiales; family Phyllobacteriaceae; genus Aminobacter; species Aminobacter sp. P4_H6_2. The sequence continues at coordinate 2,636 of NZ_JBFUKO010000158.1, read as the reverse complement.
CTGGCAAGGTGCCGAAGCGGCGTTCAAGGCGGCGACCAGCGACCTGTCCGGCATTTACATGCCGCTGGAGCTCTATTCCGGGATCCCCTCGATTTCGATCGACTATGCGATCATGGAACGCACCAGCGGTATCGCCATGGTGCCGGCGAGCTTCCGCTGGAACGATCTCGGTTCGTGGCAGTCGCTGCTTGATGTCAGTCCCTCCGACAAGGACGGTAACGTGATTGTCGGCGACGTCGTCGCGATCGACTGCGAGAACTCGTATCTCCGCGGCGAAGGCAGGTTGTTGTCGGCGATCGGGCTGAAAGGCGTAGCCATTGTCTCGACTTCGGACGCGACATTCGTCGCACCGGTCAGCCATAGCCAAAACGTCAAGAAGATCGTCGAGCAGCTCGAAAAGAGCGGCCGGCTGGAGACCAAGTTCACGCCAGCGCATGGCCGCGTCTTGGCGAATGGCGCTTGGCGTCGGCGGGTACAGCACTGGCTGCTGGAAGAAACGCTGCCGCTGTGGTCGACCGCAGGCGTCGACGATCATTTCGGTGGTTTCCACGAGGCGCTCGGTTTCGATGGGCGGCCGCTTGCCAAGCCCAAGCGCATGCGCACCATGGCGCGCCAAGTCTACGCCTTTTCAGTCGCCAAGCAGCGTGGCTGGGGCGGCGGGGCCGATGCGTTGATCGATCACGGCATCCGCTTCATGGCGGACAAGGGGCGCACCGAGCGCGGTGGCTGGGTGCGTACGCTGAACCCCGACGGCAGTGTCGCCGATCCGCTCGAAGATGCCTACGATCATGCCTGTGTTCTGCTGGCGCTTGCCCATGCCCATCGCTCCGGCAACAAGGAGGCGCTGGGCCTCGCGACCGAGACATTCGCCTTCCTCGACCAGCATCTCGAAGACGAGAGACTAACCGGCTTCCTCGAAAGCCCTGACGGAGAAGGTGTGCGGCGATCCAACCCGCATATGCATCTGCTCGAAGCGTTCCTGGCTTGGCACGCGGTAACAGGCGACCGTGCCTATCTGCGCCGCGCGGCTCGTATCATCGATCTGTTCCGTAGTCATTTCTTCGAGGTCGACAGCTGGACATTGGGCGAGTTCTTCGACCGCGACTGGCATCCAGCACCCAGCGAGAAGGGGCAATGGACCGAGCCAGGGCATCATTTCGAATGGGCGTCGCTGCTGGTCGATTTCGCCGACAAGAGCGGCCAGAAGGATCTGGTCGCGTACGGACGTAAGCTTTATGCCTCGGCCATCGCCAATGGTCTCAACCGCGCGACGGGGCTGGCTTATGGGGCGGTGTCGCGGCAGGGGCTGCCGCTCGACAACATCTCGCGCAGTTGGCCACAGACCGAGGCGATCAAGGCAGCAGTCGCGCTCGACGGCACCGGAGGTCCCGACCTCAAGCCTGAGATCGAGGCGCGTGTTGGCCGCCTGTTCCGCTGGCACATCGACCCGGCACCTCAGGGGCTGTGGATCGACCAGATCGACGAGCGCGGCCGCTCGCTCGCCAAGGAAGTTCCTGCCAGCATCTTCTACCATTTGGTGACAGCGCTGACGCAGTATCTCGACAAGACCGAAGAGTTTGCCAGCTAAGCCAGTCGGCGACTGGCTTAGCTGTGGGCCCCTAGTACGGGCTCGCCACATCGCCGGTCTCGACATAGACCGACTTGAGCTGGGAGTAATGCTGGAGGGCGGCGAGCGAGTTTTCACGGCCGATGCCGGATTGCTTGAAGCCGCCGAACGGGATTTCCACCGGCGTCAGATTGTAGGTGTTGATCCAGCAGGTGCCGGCCTGGAGTTCGGCGATCACGCGATGGGCGCGGGGCAAGTCCCTGGTGAAGACACCGGCGGCAAGCCCGAATTCGGTGTCGTTGGCGCGCTGAATGACCTCGTCCTCGCTGTCGAACGACAGCACGCTCATCACCGGCCCGAAAATCTCTTCGYGGGCGATGCGCATATTGTCCGTGACGCCGGTGAAGACAGTAGGCTCGACGAAGAACCCGCCCTCAAAACCCTGCAGCGAAGGCACGCCGCCACCGGCCTGCAGCGCCGCACCCTCTGCCTTGCCGATAGCGATGTAGTCGGTGACCTTGTCGTGCTGCGACTTGTTGACGAGCGGACCCATCTGGGTGTCAGGGTCGAGCGGGTCGCCGATGCGAATGGTCTTGGTGCGCTCGACGAGCCGCTCGACGAAGCGGTCGTGAAGGTCCTTCTGGACGAAAACGCGGGTGCCGTTGGAGCAGACCTGACCGCTTGAATAGAAATTGCCGAGCATGGCACCGCCAATGGCGTTTTCGAGGTCGGCGTCGTCGAAGACGATGATCGGCGACTTGCCGCCCAGTTCCATCGTCGCGTGCTTCATATGCGAGCCGGCCAGCGCCAGGACCTTCTTGCCTGTCGGCACCGAACCGGTGAGCGAAATCTTGTCGACGGCTTGGTGCGAGGCGAGTGCCGCGCCGACATCGCCATAGCCCTGGACGACATTGAACAGTCCGTCGGGCAGGCCTGCTTCCGAATAGACCTCGGCGAGAGCCAATGCCGAGAGCGGAGTGTTTTCAGACGGCTTGAACACCATGGCGTTGCCCATGGCGAGCGCGGGCGCCGACTTCCAGCCGGCAACCTGGATCGGATAGTTCCATGC